>JANPCA010000142.1:0-7635 GCA_031430715.1 Hyphomicrobiales bacterium
CTGTGCCAGCGTCGAGCGGAACTTCTCGACTGCCGCATATTGCAGCGCGATGAAACCGGCGGCCGGCGTTGCCTTCAGAACCTTGAACAGCTGCTCGCGGGCCGCCGGATCGACCGACACATTGACACCGGTGATGACACCGCCCTCGCCGAGCATCCAGTTGAGCGCCCCAATGTCCATAAAAGCCGAGAGGCCGAGATAGCCAGCGATGATCGCCGATACCGGTTGGCGCACGGTGCGCCGGTCGCCCTCGAGAATCTCGACCTCGGCAATGTCGCCACGCCTGAGGCCCAGAATATCGGCGGTGGCCTGCGATACCACGATACCCTCCGTGGGCAGAGCAATGGGCTTCAGATCATCGGACAGAAGGCGCGACAGATCGGCATTGCGCGGTTTGCCAACGAGGGCCAGACGGCGCTCGCGGTGGCCATTGCGCAATTTGATCAACACGCTGCGATAGGGTTCAGCCTGCGTCACACCGGGCAGGCGGCGCGCTTCGTAGAGCGCCGAAATCGGCCTGATCTCGGCAAAGCTGATCGTCGCATCCTGCCTGTCAGTACGGTAGAAAGAAATATCGATCATGTGCTCAATCGAGCCGAACGACCACAGCGAACCGACCAGAATGGCCACCGCCAACGCCATGCCGAGAATGCCACTCGCCGTGCGCCACGGCCAATGCGTCAGGTGCCGCATGATGATGACGTTCGACTGGCGCACATACAGTGTGGGATCGAGAAAGCCGTTCAAGACCTTGCGGTAGCGCGGCGGTGCCGGTGGCGCCATGGCGACGGCGGGCGGCAACCAGGCCACCTCGCGTACCGCCTTGATGGCGCCGATCACCGCCGCGGCATAGGTAACGGCGGCGGCGATCAAATAGATCGACGGGTTGCGGTTGAACACCAGAAACGGAAAGCTGAAAAACTTGGCATAGAGCTGCGCCATGCCGGCCCCCAGCCAGGTTCCGGCAATGAACCCGATCAGAATGCCAATAATTGCGATCACCGTTACGAATCCGGCATAGTGCCGCGCCACCGCCCATGACGAATAGCCCATCGCCTTCAGAAGCCCGATCTGCTCGCGCTCGAGTGCCACCAGCCGCGACAGCGTCATGTTAATCAGGAAGGCGGCGACCACCAGGAAGATCGGCGGCAGCACCCGGCTCATGGCCCGCAGCTGCTGCAACTCGGCATCGAGGAAGGCGTGCGATGTCTGATATTTCCGGCCGAAGGCGCCTTGCCCGCCATAGGGTTCCAGCACATGGTCGAGCGCCGCGATCACCCTCGACTCGCTGACCCCCGGAACCAGCTTGACCGAGATATTGGAGAACGCTCCATCGAGATCATAGGCGGCGGCGAGCTGGCGCTCCGGCATCCACAGCACCCCGAAACGGCGCTCATCGGGCATCAGGTCGCCGGGCCCCAATGCATAGATGAATTCCGGCGACAGCGCTGTACCGCTGATTTTGATCTTGCGCAGCCGGCCATTGATCAGCACACGGAGCGTCGAGCCGGGATTGAGGCCATGGGCCTTGGCAAAGCCAGCACTCGCCACAGCTTCATCTCCCGCCACCACATCGGGCAAAGCTCCGCTGCGCAGATAGATGCGGTTGAGCAGCGGTTCGCGATAATCGGGCAGCGACGTCACCAGCACCGAGGCCGGTTCCGCCATGCCCTCGGCGTCGGCCAGTGCGATCTTCGAGATTCGCGTTTCGACTGCCGCAACGCCATCGATATGGGCGATGCCGCCGGCCAGTGCATTGGGTGCCCGCGTCACATTGGCGAAGACATCGGCGAAGCGGTTCGATTCGTAGTAAGCTGTCCGTGTGCTCGACAGCGAATCGTGTGCGCCGACACCGAGGATCAGCGTCGCCACGCCCCCGGCCAGCACCAGGGCAATGGCCAGTGCCTGCGCCCACAATCGGCGCACGTCGCGCAGCAGCTTGATATTGAGGGCTCGCATCTACCAGCTCACCTCCGCGGCCAGTTTGCGTGCCGCGTTGCGCTGCTCGGAGGCGATCGTCCCATTGGCGAAATTCACCACCCGGTCGGCGATCTCGCGGATGGCGGCATTGTGGGTAATGACCAGCGTGGTGGCGCCGATCTCGGCATTGACCTTGGTCAGCGCCTCGAGAACCTTGATGCCCGTCTTGGAATCAAGTGCACCGGTCGGTTCATCGCAGAGCAGCACGTCGGGCCGCTTGGCGATGGCCCGCGCAATGGCCACGCGCTGCTGCTCGCCGCCTGAAAGCTGCGCCGGGAAATGGTCCATGCGGTCTTCGAGTCCGACCAGCGCCAGGGCTTCCGCGGGCCGCATCGGCTGGCGCGAAATTTCGGTGACGAGTTGCACGTTCTCGCGCGCCGTCAGGCTCGGCACCAGATTGTAGAACTGGAAGATGAAGCCGACATGGTCGCGCCGATAGCGCGTCAGCCCGGCCTCACTCTGCTGCACCAGCGAGTGGTCCAGAAAGAATGCTTTGCCCGATGTCGCCGTATCGAGACCGCCGATGATGTTGAGAAACGTCGACTTGCCCGATCCCGATGGACCGAGGATGACAACGAATTCGCCACGCACCGCTTCGAAGTCAACGCCGCGCAACGCATGCACCTCAACATCGCCGGTGCGATAGGTCTTGCACAGGCCATGGACGCGAAAGACAGTCTCGCCTGCAGCGCGCTGGTCCATGTCCGCCCTTTCGCTTCTATGAGGGCATTAGTCCAATCATCCGGCCCGCGAATTGACCGGGGTCAAATCTCAATTATATCCGCTGAGGCCCGGGATTGCACCCGCCACCTCTTTCACCAGTTGCGAACCGGCTTTTTCCTTGGCGTGGTCGAGCGTCAGCGTGCCGAGTATCCTGATCTGGTCCGTGCTTAGTCCGGCGGCGCTGAGCTTTGAAATGGCCGCCAGCGGCCCACCCATCATGCCGCCCGCCAGCATGCCGAGAAGGCCGCTCTTGCCCGCCCCGTCGCCACCGTGCGTGGCCACCAGTTCGGCGGCACCTGGCAAAAGCGCGAACAGTTCTTCCACCTTGTTCTGGTTGCCCTGCGTCCTGATCAGGTTGAGGATGATGCCGAGCGCTTGCCCGGCCTTTTCAGGGTCAAGCCCGGTGGCCGCCACAATCCGATCAATCAACTCTTGCATTCGTCGACCTTGGGCCTATTTGCGTGCGCACCGTCTTTATAGCAGATTGCCGGTGGAGCAAGCGGCCAGATCAGGGGATTCGAATACCATGTCCGACAACACGATATTCTTAGGCAAGAGCACCAAGCGCGAGGAGCTGTTCCTACAGATGGCCAACCGCCATGGCCTCGTCACGGGCGCCACGGGCACGGGCAAGACCGTCACCCTGCAGATCATGGCGGAGGGCTTCAGCAAGGCTGGCGTTCCGGTCTTTGCCGCCGACGTGAAAGGCGATCTCTCCGGCATCGCCATGCAAGGCGAGGCCAGGGACTTCCTCATCGAGCGCGCCAAGCAGATTGGCTTCGACGACTATGGTTTCGAGGCGGTGCCAACCGTGTTCTGGGATGTCTTCGGCGAACAGGGCCACCCGATCCGCACCACCATCTCCGAGATGGGTCCACTGCTGCTGTCGCGCTTGATGGGCCTGTCCGATGCCCAGGAAGGCGCCCTCAACATCGCCTTCAAGATCGCCGACGAAGAGGGCTTGGGCCTCCTCGATCTGAAGGATCTGCGTTCGCTGCTGAAGGACCTGGGCGACCGTGGCAAGGATATCGTCACCGAATACGGCAACATCAACGACGCGACGATCGGCGCCATCCAGCGCCGCCTCGTCGTGCTTGAGGAACAGGGTGGCGACAAGTTCTTCGGCGAGCCCGCCCTCGACATCAAGGATCTGATGCGCACCACCCGCGATGGCCGCGGCTACATGAACGTGCTGGCCGCCGATAAGCTCATCAACGCGCCGCAGCTCTATGCCACCTTCCTCCTGTGGATGATGTCCGAACTCTTCGAGGAACTGCCCGAGGCGGGCGACCCCGAGAAACCCAGGATGGTGTTCTTCTTCGACGAGGCCCATCTGCTCTTCGCCGATGCGCCGCCGGGCTTGCTGCGGAAGATCGAGCAGACCGTGAAGCTCATCCGCTCCAAGGGTGTTGGTATTTACTTTGTGACCCAGAACCCGCTCGATGTGCCTGAGAGCGTGCTGGCCCAGATGGGCAACCGCGTGCAGCATGCGCTCCGCGCCTATACGCCGCGCGAACAGAAGGCCGTCCAAACCGCGGCCACCACTTTCAGACCCAATCCGGCCTTCAAGACCGAAGAGGTCATCACCCAGCTCGGCAAGGGCGAAGCCTTGCTCTCGGTGCTCGATCCGAAGGGCGTTCCTACCATGGTCGAGCGTACCCTGATCCGCCCGCCGTCGAGCCGCCTGGGGCCGGTGACGCCCGAGGAGCGCCAGAAGATCATCAAGAATTCCCCCGTGTACGGATTATATGACGAGACCATCGACCGCGAGTCGGCTTACGAGAAACTGTCGAAGAAAGCCGCCGGCCGCGCCGCCGTGCAACACAAGGAAGAAGAGGCGAAGCAGGCCGAAAAGCAGGCCAAGGCCGATGCCAAGGCCCAGCCGCGCGAGCGCGAAAGCGCCACCGACCGCTTTGTCAAGAATATCGCGGGTTCGGTGGGGCGCTCGCTGGGGAGTTCCATCACCCGCTCCATCACCGGCGCACTGGTGCGCGGAATCCTGGGAAGTCTTAGCCGGTAACGGCTGTCTCACACGGATGTGTGAAACCTTGTAGAGCTTGGGCGCTTGATGCCGCGTATGACTCTTCTCAAGGAGACAACATCATGCGCAAACTCGCCAGTGCCTTCGCCATCGCCGCCGCTCTGCTCACCGCATCCGCCATCGAGGCCACCGCCGACACGGCCATTTTCGCCGGCGGTTGTTTCTGGTGCGTCGAGAAGGACTTGGATCACGTCAAGGGCGTGACCAGCACCATCTCGGGCTATGCCGGCGGCACGGAAGCCGATCCCACCTATCGCAGCCATGAAGGTTATACCGAAGCGGTGAAGATCGAATTCGACCCGGAGGTCATCGGTTATGGGGCACTCACCGCGCATTTCCTGCGCACCATCGACGCGGTGGACGGCACCGGCCAGTTCTGCGACCGCGGTGACAGCTATATCCCGGCACTCTTCCCCATCGATGCCGCCCAGAAGGAGGCCGCAACCAAGGCAATCAAAGATGCCGAATTGGCACTCGGCCAGAAACTCGCCGTCAAGCTCTCGGACAATTCCTCCTTCCATCCGGCCGAGGACTATCACCAGAACTACTATCAAGGCACCAACTTCAAACTCACCCGCTTCGGCCTCATCCGCCAATCGGACGCCTATGTCAGATACCGCGAAGCCTGCGGCCGCGACGCGCGGGTGAAGGAACTGTGGGGCGACGCGGCTTTTTCTTATCCGGTCACGACAGGCAGCGGCTCGTAGAGATCGGCCAAGCATTCGTGCCCTTCGTTGGGTCTACCCACATTCCGTCATTCCGGCGAAAGCCTCTGGCAACTTCTCCCGCTTGCGGGAGAAGAAGGCGCGGCACGCGCCAGATGAGGGAGGGACCGCGAGTCGAATCGGTTGTGATTGCGGAAAATCAACTGCTGTCCGCCATCACCACATCGGCGGCGGCCCCTTGTCCCCGGCGCCCCCATTCCGTCATTCTTGCGAAAGCCGGACTTCTTTGAGCGGCGCACAGGGTCAGTAGTTAAATGCACTGTCACCGTAATCAACCGTAATCAGTAATTAAATGCACTGTCACCGTAATCCGTAATCTAAACCGGACATATCGTGTGCTACCGACACCAAGCCGGATCGACTTTGACGGAAACCGCTGGATGCGCCATAATTACAACGCGTTTGGCGGGTCCGATCTCGATCGCGCGGGTTGCGATTGGTGGACCATGTGCGGCGCTGAAACGAGGTGCGCCAATGCTCCGAATCATTCACCTGTTTTTGCCGGTCTGGATGTTTGTCGGTACCGGGGTGTTGGCGAAGGATCCGTTCGACGGCGTGCCCGCTCCTGTTGCCGCCTATGCGGCGAAGTTCGAGCAGGATTGCGCGTCCAGCGGACTGGGGCATGTGGTCCCGGCCGACAACTACGTAGACTACGAGAAAGAGCCCTTCGATCTGAACGGCGATCAGGTGCTGGACTATATCGTCTACAAGTGCATGTTCGGTTATAGCGGAAAGTCGGCGGCGTTCGTCGGCAGCGACACGCCATGCCCATGGGGCAGCCTGCTGTTGTCGGATGCCGGTGGGCACGTCACGATTTTCTTGCCGGGTGTGGCCGGCCGCGTTTCCGCCGGCCCTCCGATCCGTGTCGCGATCACCCGCCCGAGGGCGCTCCGCCGCAGCTGCAATCACTGCGCGGGTGCCAATCCCGGCTTCGATTCGCAGTATGCCTACGAGTTGAAGGCGGGCCGATTCCAACTCATCGGCGTGTGTCCAACAAGTGGCTGCGGGACACTGTTGGGCCAGAGCGACATGACGTCCACGCCCTGAATATCCCGATTCCCTTTAGAGCGCGGCGAGTTACGGGTTACGGTGACAGGGTTACGCGGTTACGGGGGTTACGGGGGTTAGGGTTACGGTGACAGCGTTACGGTGACAGAGTTACGGGTTACGGGGTTACGGTGACAGTGCAGTTAATTGTTAAGTCCTTGCGGGTTACGGTGACAGTGCAGTTAATTGTTAAGTCCTTGTGTTGCCGCAACAAAACTGGCTTCCGGCCTTCGCCGGAATGACGATAAAGAGAAATCGCCTAACCCGCCCGTCCCCCCTCAAACAATCTCGTCCTCATCCAACAACTGCGCCGTTGCCTCGGGCTTGGGCTCAGCCTTGATGCTCGCCCGCGGCTTGGCCTTGGCGATGTGGAACAGCGCGTCGCCGCGGTTGACGATCGGCAGGTTGGTGCGGCCGACGATGATGCCGTCGTCCTCGGAAACGACCGGCACCGATTGCGTGCCGAGCGGATCGGCGACGACGCCGATCACTTCGCGTTTGCCCACCCGGTCGCCGGTGCGCCGCATGGTGTGCAGGATGCCGCCTTCGGGGGCGCGCACCCAGGTGCTGGCATCGGAGAACACGACCTCGGGCAGGGCCGCCTTGCGCGGCAGGGCGCCGATCAACCCGATGGCCGCCATCACCCGCAGCGAACCCTTGACGCCCATGTCGATGGCCGCCTCGTCGAAGCGCAGCGCCTCGCCACCTTCATAGAGCAGCACCTTGACACCCGCTTCTCCGGCGCTGAGGCGCAGGGATTTTTCGCGCAGCTTCGAGAGCAGGATCACCGGCGGCGCGAAGGCCTCGGCCAGTTCCAACAACTCGGGCTCGCCCGGCGCCAGACGAACCTGTGGCAGGTTGGTGCGGTGCAGGGCCGCCGTATGGAGATCGATGCCAAACTGGCTGCGCAGCACCACCTCGCGGAAGAACAGGTCGGCGACGAGACTCGCCAGCGAGCCGCGGTCCGAGCCTGGAAACGAGCGGTTGAGGTCGCGCCGGTCGGGCATGTAGCGGGTGTGGTTCAAGAACCCGAAGCTGTTGACGATGGGCACCGCCAGCAGCGTGCCGCTGAGTTTGCCCAGCGCCGGATGCGCCAGGATGCGGCGGATGATTTCGACG
>JANPCA010000143.1:0-14940 GCA_031430715.1 Hyphomicrobiales bacterium
CGATTCCGAGCGGATTGTTGCGGCCGCGGGTGCCGCCGAAGAACATGCCGAAATTCGCCAGCAAAGAAATGGCTCCGGCAATAGTTGCCGTCAGGGTCATGATCAAGGTGTCGCGATTGCGGATATGGGCCCGTTCATGGGCCATGACTCCCGCTATCTCGTCACGGCCGAGAAGTTCCAGCAGGCCCGTTGTGGCGGCACCCGCGGCATTCTCCGGATTGCGGCCGGTGGCAAAGGCATTGGGCTGCGGATTGTCCATGAGATAGACCTTGGGCATGGGCAACCCGCCACGCCGCGCCAGATCCTCGACCAGCCCATAAAAGGCCGGTTCCGACTGCCGGTCCACCGCACGCGCCCCGTGCATGCGGAGCACCATCTTGTCGGCGTTCCAATAGGCAAACAGATTCATGCCCGCCGCCAGCAGGAAGGCGATGAACATGCCCTGCTCGCGGCCGAGCAAATAGCCAACGGCCAGGAACAGGCCCATCATGGCGGCAAGAAGCAAGCCGGTGCGGGCGGTATTCATGGACTCCAAGTCTCCTTCATGTGAAAACCAACGCTCACAACATATGATGCGGACGGCGGCGCACGGCAAGACCATGAGCACTGACACCCTGACACCGGAAGCACGGCGTGCCCTGTCCGAAGCCGAAGCCCGGCGGAAAATGGCTGAACCCGTAACACTTCCCCCGGAAGTGAATGGCCGCAAGGGGCCCGAACCAACCCGTTTCGGCGACTGGGAAAACAAAGGCATCGCCAGCGATTTCTGAATCCTATGGGAAGCCCAATTGCTGGCGGATATCGGCGGCCGTCACGCCTGCTTGCCGGAGGGCCGCGATGGGGGTGCTCGATAAACTCTTGGACAGTTTCCGCCCTGCCGCATCACGAATCAGTTCGTGGTGATGGTAAGTGGGCGAGGGGAGCCCCAGCAATCCTTGCAGCAACCTGTGTATCGAGGTGGCCGATTCCATGTCCATGCCGCGGACCACATCCGTCACGCCCTGGAACGCGTCATCGGTGACGACGGCGATGTGATAGGACGAGCCGGCATGGCGCTTGGCTACGGTCGCATCGCCCCAGACGGCAGCCTCGCCGGCCTCCAAAGCGCCCAAGTTCAGCCGCCAGCCGTGGATCGCCCCCGCTGTCACCCGCGCTATGCCCTCCAGTCTGGTGAGCGTCCGGCACTTGCCGCCATAGCGCGGCTGACCATCGGGATCGGTGGTGGCCAGTGCACCCCCGGCCGCCTCCTTTCGCGAGCAGAAGCAGGGATAGATTGCCTCCATCGCCCACAGCTTCCTGAGGTTCGCGTCATAGTCCTCGAAATGCTCGCTCTGCACCCTTACCGGCTCTTCCCAGCTTAAGCCCAGCCAAGCGAGATCATTCAGGATGCCCGCCGTATAGGCCGGCCTGCAGCGGGTCTGGTCGGTGTCTTCGAGACGCAGCAGCAACCGCCCGCCGGAACGTCCCGCCATGTGCTGGTTCAACAAGGCGGAATAGGCGTGGCCAAGATGCAATTCGCCATTGGGGCTCGGGGCAAATCTATAGACCGGCCGGTTCATGGCAGGCTCTTGCAACAGCGGCTCGCAAAGGTCAAACAGAGCCATGCGAAGGCTGTCACACGAGAAGGAACTGGCTGAAGCGGTGGCGGCGCTTGCGGAACGCGAGCCCCGCTTCGGCACCGTGGTCGCGGCATACGGCCTGCCGTCCCTCAGGCTTGTCCCGCCCGGACTCGCCAGCCTGCTGCGCATCGTCACCGACCAGTTGATCTCTCTCAAGGCCGGAGACGCCATCTGGCGGCGCATCGAAGCCCATCTTCAAGTCGTCGAACCCGAAGCAATTCGCCGCTGTGGCGAAGACGGCCTGAGACAACTGGGTCTGACAGGCGCCAAGGCCCGCACCTTCCTGGCGCTCGCCGAGGCGCAAGCCGAAGGACTGTTGGTGATTCTCGATGATCTCGATGATTCGGAAGCCGCCGCGCGGCTGACCCGAATTTCCGGTATCGGCCCGTGGACGGCCGATATCTACCTGCTCACGGCGCTGGGGCGCATCAATGCCTGGCCTACGGGAGACCTCGCCCTGCAAACCGCAGCCATGAATCTTTTCCGCCTGGAGCAGCGGCCCACTCCAAAACAGATGAACATGCTGGCCGAACACTGGCAGCCGTGGCGGTCCGCCGCGGCGAGGCTTCTGTGGAGCCATTATCGCGGCATGAAGGGTTTGCCGCAGGCCAGGACGTGACCCCTTCACAGGATCGTCACACCCGATATAGTAGAACTTAGGCATTTGATCCAATGAGGTGAACGTGCAATACGCGCCGGTGGCGCCGGAAGCCTGCCCTGCCCTGGTCCTCAACGCGGATTACCGCCCGTTGAGCTACTATCCCCTGTCGCTATGGAGCTGGCAGGACACCATCAAGGCTGTCTTCCTCGACCGCGTCAACATCGTGTCGGAATATGACCGGGTGGTGCGCAGTCCGAGTTTCGAGTTCCGGCTGCCCAGCGTCGTATCGCTCAAGACCTACGTCAAGCCATCGCGGACGCCCGCCTTCACGCGGTTCAACGTCTTCCTGCGCGACCGCTTCACCTGCCAGTATTGCGGCAAACACGAAGACCTCACATTCGATCATGTGACACCGCGCTCCAAGGGGGGCCACACAACCTGGGAGAATGTCGTCGCGGCCTGTTCGCCCTGCAACCTGCTGAAGGGCGGCCACATGCCGCACAAGATCCGCATGTTCCCGGCGCAAAAGCCCATCCGCCCCAGTGTGGCGCAACTGCACCGGAACGGGCGGCTGTTCCCGCCGAACTACCTGCACCAGAGCTGGCAGGACTACCTCTATTGGGATACGGAACTCGATCCGTGAGTGCCGGCTCCGGCAAAGCAGAACACCGCGGCCACCAAGGATATCACGGCGTTCCAGCCCGCCAATGAAAGGCCCAGGATGCGGATTGCCGCCTGGTCGCACATGACGACCGGCTTGGTCAAGTCGGGCAGGCCCCCGGTCATGCCGCCCGTGCCGGTGCAGGTATCGGGGCCAGGCCACCATTTCCATTCGACGCCCGAATGGTAGATGCCGAAGATCATGCTTGCCAGCCAGAGCACGCCCAGCAGCTGCAGTCCAATGCGCGCCGGCCGCGGTGACGAGGGTGCCATGACGGTGATCACAAGCGCGACCGGTATGGCCGCATAGTAGGCCCATCGCTGCTTGAGGCAGAGTTCACAGGGCGCGAAACCGAAATACTCGAAAATCCAGGCACCAGCGATCACCGCAACCGCCAACATCAACACAGCCATCGCGCATTGGCGAAGCGAAAACGTTTCTAGCATGACGCAAGTGATCCAGACATTCCGCTGTATTTCACCACCAGATAAAGGCCGATCAGTAGGGCCGCCGCGATGGCGGCAATAAGGCCGAGCCGCTTCTCGATGAAGTCCCGGATCGGCGCGCCGAAGCGGCGCAACGCCCAGGCCAGGGCAAAGAAGCGGGCGCCGCGGGCGATGACGCAGGACAGAACGAAAAACAAAAAACTGATCTGGACGGCGCCCGCCAGAATGGTCACGATCTTGATCGGCGGCAGATGCGCCAGGCCCGACGTCACCAGCAGAAGCATCAGCGTGTCTTCGCCGGTGCAGGCCCGCAACTGTTCGAAATCATCGAGCTTGCCGTAGAATGACAGCACGGGTTTGGCCAGCGCATCATAGGCAAAACTTCCCAGCACATAACCGGCGATGCCGCCCAAGGTCGACGCGACGGTCGCGACGAGGGCATAGCGGTAGGCTCGATCCGGCCGCGCCAAGGCCATGGGCAGAAAAAGAACGTCGGCCGGCACAAGGAACACCGAACTTTCCACAAAGGCGATCACCGCCAACCATAATTCGGCGGTCTTGCGGGCCGCCAAGGATAGCGTCCAATCGTAGAGTTTGCGCAGCATCGATCGATCAATCCATATTGGGCCGCACCGAGCGCAGCTTCTTGGTCTCGCCGTGCTTGGTTTTCGAATCGAGACGGCGGGTCTTTGAGGACTTGGTGGGCCTGGTCGCAATGCGGCGCTTTGGCCGGTGGGCGGCCTTGCGCAGCAGAATGACCAATTTGTCCAGCGCCGCCTCGCGGTTGCGCTCCTGGGACCGGTGGGCTTGCGTGAAGATCACCAGTACGCCCTCCAGGGTCAATTGCCGTCCCGCCACGCTGCGCAGGCGCAGTTTCAGATCATCGGGCAGGGCCGCCCTGGCAGCATCGAAGCGCAATTCGACGGCGGTCGAGACTTTGTTGACGTTTTGGCCCCCCGGGCCCGAAGCACGGACAAAGGACCAGGCCAGGTCTGCCTCATCGATCGACAGTGTATCGGTGATCCGGATCATCGCCGCCTTGTCGCCCTTTACGGTTGACGGCGCAAGAGCGGACAATTATGCGAGGCGTGCAAGGCCTCTGTGGCGGAATGGTAGACGCGGCAGACTCAAAATCTGTTGCTCGCAAGGGCGTGGGGGTTCGAGTCCCTCCAGGGGCACCACATCACGCTTGCGCCGGTTCCTTGCGGCCGAAGACATAGGCGCCGGCGGCGAGGATCAGGGCCATTCCGGCGAATGTCCATGCATCCGGAATATCGTGGAAGACCACGAGTCCGAACAGGGCGGCCGAGACGATCTGGAAATAGCTGAAGGGTGCGAGCACATTGGCCGGTGCCGCGAAAAAGGCCTTTGCCAGGAAATATTGCCCGAGGCCGAAGCTTACCCCCAAGCACAGGAACAGGAGCCAGGCGGATGGCGATGGCGCCCGCCAGTCCATGAGGGCCAGTGGCAGGGTGATCACGCAACCGACAGCGAGAGTCCAGGCTACGGTCGCGGCGGTCTTCTCGCCCGCGGTCCCAAGCTTCCGGGACAGCAATTGCAGCAAGGCATAGAACACCGCGGCGAGCAGCGGGTATATGGTGTAGTGCGAGAGTGCATCGAAACCCGGCCTGGCGACGATGAGGACGGCCAGGAAACCCACGGCGACGCCAATCCAACTCGACAGGCCGACGCGCTCGCCGAGCATCCAGCCCGACAGCGCCACCACGAAGAACGGACCGGCAAAGAGAATGACGGTGGCCTCCGCCAAGGGAAGATAGCGCACGGCGAAGACCATCAGGCCACCGATCAGGAGCGGGGTCAGGCCCCTGGCAATCTGAAGCCCGGGCATGCGGGTCTCGAAAAGGTTCCCCCAGTTCCATGGGCCTGTGAACAGCAGAAGGCCGGCCATGGCCGGGACGTAGCGGGCTAGCATGATCTGCCCAAAGGACTGGCTATCGATCAGCATCTTGCTCAGTCCGTCGACCGCGCCAAAGCAGCTCACCGAGGCAATGAGGAGCAGGATGCCGCGGGCCTTGGAGCTAAGCATGGAGGGTTTCTTCATCACACCATGTATTGCCGCGTCCTCGATGATTGACAATGGACGGGAACCATCAATGTCCAAGCGGCTGTGCATGGCTGATCTCCGTCAAGCAAGTGTCTGAATTTGCACGCCCCGTTGCATTGCCTCACGCTCCATGGTAGCGGGCCGCCAGATGGCTGGCTGGCCTCCGGTCGCGTGAACCGCAAGGGCAACCGGCAAATGCACCCGTCCGGCCAAGAGCCTTGCCGCAGATTGGACCGAATTCTATGGTGATCGTCCGCTTCGGCGTTCGGCGATAATCGAGGAGAGATCAAGGCTTGGCGTTCATCCGCATCATCGCTCTGTCGCTGGTTCTGTATTTCGCGGTGTCCCAGGCCGAGGCGGCGGCGGCCGGACCGTCGCTGCTGTTCGATCCCGCCACCGGCGAGGCCCTGTCGCAGGATAGGGCGGGCGAACCCTGGTATCCCGCCTCGCTCACCAAGTTGATGACGGCCTATGTGGTGTTTCAAAGGCTGAAAGCCGGACAGCTCGGCCTTGAACAGAAAATCGGCGTTTCGGAACTTGCCAGTGCGCAACCGCCGAGCAAGATCGGCATCAGGGCCGGCGGAACGGTCAGCGCCGACTTCGCGCTGCAGGCGCTGCTGGTCTATTCGGCCAATGACATGGCCTATGTGCTGGCCGAAGCGGCCTCGGGTTCAGTCACGGCCTTCGCCGGCGAGATGAACGCGCAAGCCCGGCGGCTGGGGATGACGGGAAGCCATTTCGTCAATCCCAACGGGTTGTTCGATCCACGCCATGTCTCGACGGCGCGCGACATCGCCATTCTGGCGACAGCACTGCTCAAGGAATTTCCGGAATATAGCCATTACTTTTCCCAGGAATTCGTGGCCGTCGGCAAACGGCGGTTGGCCAACCGCAATTCGCTGATCCGTCAGATGCCCGAGGCCGATGGCATGAAAACCGGCTTTGTCTGCAATTCCGGATTCAATCTGGTGGCGACAGCGACGCATGAGGGCCGCAAACTAGGTGCTGTGATTTTCGGCGCCAATAGCGGCAAGCACCGCGCCGATCTTGCCGAGATGCTGCTGGTCGACGGCTTCACCCGCGTGGCGGCACTGCGCCAGAATCTGCAACAGATTGCCAATATGAAAACCGGTGCGGTGGTGCCCGCCGACATGACGGCGGTGGTGTGCCGGAAAAAGCCGGCAGTGACGATCGCCAGCGCCAAGGATATCGGCGGTTGGGGCGTGTCGTTCGGAAATTACGAGTCCGCCACCCACGCCGACATGGCGCTGAGGGGCCGGCTGCTGAGTGCCACGGGCATGGCCCTGACGGGTCAGCCGGGGATCGTCCGGCTGCCGGGCAAGGGCGGCTTTGCGGCGATGATGTGGAACCTCGACCAACCGAGGAGCCTCGCCGCCTGTGCGAGTTACAAGGTGGAGAGCGCGCCCTGTGAAGTCGTGCCGCCCGAAACCTTCGCGCAGATCGCGGCGCTGACGCCGGAGCCGCCGCCGCGGCCGGTGGCGGCAACGGCTCAAGGGTCCGACACCGGCAGGAAGGTTCCGCCCCGCAAGACCAAGCGCAAGAAGAAGAAAAGCTAGCTCCCTATGATCCACCGTGCCAGGTTGGGGATTGCCTGCGCGCTGGCGGCGGCGGCGCTGTATGGCCTGGTTCCCAATTCAGTGCGCATGGCTTTCGTCAATGGCGTGCCGCCGGTCGAAAGCACGTTGTTCCGGACATCCATACTCGCCATCGTCTTCGCCATCGCCGCCGTGGCGCGGGGCGAAGCCTTTCGCATTCCACGCGCGGCACTGCCAAGTTTCTTCGCGCAGGCGCTGGCGACGCTCATCGTATCGGTGGGCTACCTGGCCTCGGTGCAATTCATCCCCGTCGGGCTGGCGGTGATCATCTTCTTTTTCTTTCCGGTCATGATCATGATCGGCGCACCATTGATCGAGGGGCACAATCCGGGCCTGCCGCGCACCGGGATCGCCATCCTGGCTTTCGCCGGGCTTGCCGTAGCCATCGGCCCGAGCTTCGAAAGCCTCGATATCCGGGGCATCCTGCTTGCCGCTGCGGCGGCCTTCGGCGGCGCCATGCAGTTCTTCTCGGGGCGCTCGATTTCGCGCTACATGACGCCCAGCGTTTTCGGCAGCCTGGTGCATCTGGCGATCTGGCCCGCCGTGCTTGCGGTCGCTCTCTTCGCCGGCGGCGGGAGATTGCAATTCCTTCCGGGTGGAACGGCCAACTGGGTTGGACTCGCTTTCATGTTGGGGTTGGCCGTGCTCTATGTCATCGCCTACATGGTGCAGATGCTGTCGCTGCGCTTTGCACCAGCCTCCACCGTGGCACCGTTCTACAATCTCGAACCGGTGGTGACCACCGCGGCAGCCGCCATCCTGCTTGGTGAGCGCATGCAGATCAACCAATATGCCGGTGGCGGCATGGTGCTTGCCGCTCTCGTGGCATCGAGCCGCATCGGTTTGCGCAAGAGTTCATGATTATGGCTGATCCTCTCATTCCCGTCGCGGTGCTCACCGGCTTTCTCGGTGCCGGAAAGACCACATTGCTGAATTTCCTGTTGAAGGACCCGTTCCTGTCGAATGCGGCGGTCATCATCAACGAGTTTGGCGACGTCGGCATCGACCATCTCCTGGTCGAACGCGCTGACGAGAATGTCATCGAGATGGCCTCGGGATGCCTGTGCTGCACAATCAGGGGCGACCTGATCAATACGATCTACGATCTGCTGGCGCGGCGCGGGCGTGGCGAAATCAGGCGCTTCGACCGCATCGTCATCGAGACCACGGGGCTGGCCGATCCGGCCCCGGTGCTGCATGCGGTGATGAGTGACCCGGGGCTGCTCGCCACCTGCCGGCTCGAAGGTGTGATCACCGTGGTCGATGCTTTCAACGGCATGGCGACGCTTGATAGCCATGCCGAGGCGGTCAAGCAGGCGGCAGTGGCGGACCGCATCGTGCTGACCAAAGTCGATCTGCTCGAAGGCCGGGAGGGCGAGGACATGCTCTTCGCCATCATCGGACGATTGCGCAAGCTCAATCCCGCGGCGCGTCTGCTCACCACCCATCGCAACGAGGCGACAGCCGAGCGGCTGTTCACCATGGGTCTTTTCGACCCGGCCAGGAAGACCCCGGACGTGCAGAACTGGTTGGCGGCGGAAGCCTATGAGACGGGCGAAAAGCGCAACCGGCGGCATCATGGCCATGATCATGACCACAATGACGTCTCGCGCCATGACGAACATATCCGGTCCTTCAGTTTCTCGGAGGCCAATGCCATCAGCCCGCAGGGGCTTGAACTCTTCATGGAATTGCTGAAGTCCTATCACGGCGCCAACATGCTGCGCATGAAGGGCATTGTGAAAGTGGCCGACGACCCCAAGCGGCCGATTGTCCTGCATGGCGTGCAGCATGTCTTCCATCCGCCGGTGCGGCTACCCTCCTGGCCGGACGGGGACGAGCGGACCCGCCTGGTGTTCATCGTCAAGGATATCGAGAAAGCGATGATCGAGGGACTGTTCCGGGCCTTCACCGATCAGGTCAGCGGCGGGGCAGATGCCTTCACCGACAAGACCCTCTCGCTCAACAGGTAATTTCATGGCGCTGAAACTCTACGGACTGACCAAGTGCTCCACCTGCCAGAAGGCGGTTTCCTGGTTTGACGAGAACAAGATCGCCCACAGCTTTTCGGACGTGAAGGAAAACCCCGTCACCGTTGAGCTGGTGGCCAGTTGGTCCAAGGCGCTGGGCGGCTGGGAGAAGATGATCAACCGGGCTGGCTATACTTGGCGCGGATTGCCTGTGTCGGAGACTTCGGACCTCACCGAAGCCAAGGCGGTGGCGCTGGCCGTCAAGAACCCGTCCCTCATCCGCCGTCCGCTGATCGAATACCAAGATGGCAGCGTGACGGTGGGATTTTCGAAGAAGGTGATGGAGCTTCTCTCGTATTTTCCTCATGCCGAGTTGCGAGCCTCGAAGCATGAACCCCGTGGCGCGCCCTTCGAGGCATCGCCGGGGGCGATGCACCTCGGGGTGAGGAGGCCGATAGAGACTCACCCCCTTACCAGCGGCCTCGTCATGCATGTCGGGCCGCCTTCGCCTTTGAGGCAGATGTCAGCGCCCTTGATGACCTCGACCTTGACGCCTGCTGCTTTCATGCGGCGCTCGGTTTCGGGGTTGCCTTCGACCATCATGGCGTGACGGGGACCAAGGGCCAGCACGTTGCAGCCCATGGTGTCGAATTCCTCGGCCGGGACTTCGATGAACTTGATGCCGCGCGCCTCCAGGAATTCGACCTGGCGGGCGGCCATGAGGGGTGGATAGACCACGGCCAGATCATGGTCGAGTGGGCTGAGACACGACATCAAATGGAACACGTCGGAGCGGCCCTTGTAGTGGGGCATGTCGAACCACAGGATTTCAACGTCCTCACCGGCTAACTGGCCCAATTGATGGACGCCTTCGAGATTGGTGCGGTAGCCGATGCCGGCGAGCAACGTGTAACGGTCGATCCACACCAGGTCGCCGCCTTCGACCATGCCGTCGCCGGTGATTTCGCCGGCAATGGGAAAGCCGAGCTTCTCAAGCGTGGCACCGTTCACCTCCGATTCCCTGCGGCGCTGGGGCTTACCCATGCGCGGCTTCACAAGGCCTCGCGGGGTCACGATCAGCGCGTCGTGGGTATAGATCGAGTCGAGCGTCAGGCCGCCGTCCGCCGGGAGTTTGATGACCTCGGCGCCGCTGGCCTTGAGAATGTCCTCGACAACCGCGTATTCCTTGGCCGCGTTGGCAAGGTCGGGGCGCGAATGATAATTCAAGTTTTCCCATTCGGAATCGATCTTTGCGTCGCTGGCAAAGGCCGTGGCGGCATCGCGCAGCGCCACCGTCTTGAGATTGCCCCAGTTGTTGAAGGCGCCGAAATCGAAGTTCATTTGCGTCTGATCCTGAATATGAGGGAACCGTTCGCGCTGGATGACTCAAGTAGCGTATGGTCCTGCTCGTTGCAGAAGTGGGGCATGTCGATGGCGGACATGGGGTCGGTGGCGATGACTTTCAGCACATGGCCGGGGGCCAGGGCTTCCAGGCGCTTGCGCGCCTTGAGCACGGGGAGCGGGCACAGGAGCCCCGAGACATCGAGCACCTTTTCAGAATGATTTTCGGCCATGATCGGGCTAGACATCGGTTTCATCAGCACCGGAGTTACACTGTGTCCGAGCTTTTGTCCAAAACCACGTTTGTGGGGAAGATTGAACAGCTGTTGCGCAACCCGGATCGGGAATCCGGCCTTGAGAAGCAGACGGTAACCGAATTGCAGCTGCTGTTCACGGGCATCGCGGGCGATTGCCACGGCGGGCTGACGCGGAAATCCGATAGCCGTATGCTGAAACAGTTCAAGCGCGGCACGGAAGTGAAGAACACCCGCCAGGTGTCGATCCTGTCGGTCGAGGAATTGGCCGATATCGCGGCCGCTATGGATATTCCGGCGGTCTGGCCCGAATGGGTCGGCGCCAATCTGGTGATCAGTGGCATTCCCGACCTCACGCTCTTGCCGCCGTCGAGCCGGGTGCAGTTTCCGAGTGGCGCCAGCATCGTCATCGACATCGAAAATGCGCCGTGCCGCTATCCGGGCGGGGTGATCGAGAGGCATCACCCCGAAACGCCTGCCGGTTTCGTCAAGGCGGCGAAAAACAGGCGTGGACTGGTGGGCTGGATCGAGCGCGAGGGCATGGTCAGCACTGGCGATGACGTCACAGTGTGGATTCCGCCACAACGGATTTATCGCCACGCATGAGGATCGCAGGAGTGATCATCGCGGGCGGACGCTCGATCCGCATGGGGGAGGAGAAGGCCTTCCTGACGATTGGCGGCAGAAGCATCGCGGCGGGCATCATCGAGCGGCTGTCGCCGCAGGTGGCGGCGATCGCCGTCAATGCCAACGGACCTGCCTCGCGGTTTTCGGAACTTGGGCTGAGGGTTGTTCCTGATCTTCGAACCGATGTGGGAACGCCGCTGGCGGGGGTTCATGCCGGCTTAAGGTGGGTGCGGAATGAGGGTTTCGATGCAGTGCTGACCGTTCCTTCCGATTGCCCCTTTCTGCCGCATGACCTTGTCTCGCGGCTGGCCGCGGCCAGGTTGCCCGCTGTTGCAAGTTCGGGCGGGCAGACGCATGTTCTCACTGGACTATGGCCGCAGACTCTATTGGAAAAGCTTGAGCAGGCGATGCATGGAGGCGGTATGCTTCGCGTGAAGGACTGGGCGGTGCAGGCCCATGCAATGACCGTCGACTGGCCCGTGGTACCCTACGATCCATTCTTGAACGTCAACACGCCGCAGGATCTGGCGCTGGCGCGGCGGATCGCGGCGGAATTCGAGTCATGAACAAGGTCATTGGTGTCGCCGGATTCAAGAATGCCGGGAAAACCACATTGGTGGAAAAACTGGTGGTCGAACTCAGCCGCCGGGGTTACCGCGTCTCCACCGTGAAACATGCCCATCATTCGTTCGACATCGACCATGAGGGCCGCGACAGTTTCCGCCATCGCAAGGCGGGCGCTACCGAAGTGGCGGTGGTGTCGCGGCAGCGCTGGGCCATCATTCACGAAATGCGTGGAGGGGCCGAACCGTCGCTCGCTGAGATCCTGGCGAAACTGGCGCCCTGCGATCTGGTGATCGTCGAAGGCTATAAGCGTGATGCCCATGACAAGATCGAAGTCCGAAACATTCTTCTCGACCATCCCAAGCTGGCGGGCGAGGATCCAACGGTTGTCGCGGTTGCCGCCAACGGCGTGATCGCAGGCCTGCCGGTACCGCAATTCGACCGGGACGACGTTTCGGCACTTGCCTCCTTCATCGAAAAACACGTGGAGTTGCCATGACACCTGAAGACGTATGGACGTTCTGGGAACAAGCAGGAGAAGCCCGGTGGTTTTCCAAGGATGCCGCCTTCGACGACGCCGTGAAGACACGATTTGGCCAAGCGCTTGCCCATGCCACGTCTGGCGGCTTCGACCACTGGGGAGAGATGGCCGAAGGCGCGCTGGGCCTCGTCATTCTCCTCGACCAGATGCCGCGGAATATCCACCGGGGCAGTCCGCTGGCCTTTGCCGCCGATGCCCGTGCCCTGGAACTGGCGAAATCCTGGATCGGCAAAGGCTATCATAAGGAATTGCCGCCGCCGCGGGCCATGTGGTTGTGCATGCCCTTCGAGCATTCCGAGAATATCGATGACCAGCGGCGCTGTGTCGAACTTTTCGAGAGCCTTGGCCTCAACGGCATGGTTCATTGGGCAAAACTCCATCTCGATATCATTGCGAAGTTTGGACGGTTTCCGCACCGCAATTCGATTCTCGGCCGCACCTCGACTGCGGAGGAGATTGCATTCCTGGAGGCGGGGGGATTTTCCGGCTAGTGTCGTAATCCGTCACGCCCCGGTCGTTCCACCTCACGCCTGTTGAATTCCCCTCACTATTGTGCGGACAATCAAACTTCCGGCTTCAGAGGAACTTACCCCATGAAAACCAGTGCGCGCGTGGTGGTGATCGGCGGCGGCGTGGTGGGTGTCGGCACGCTCTACCATCTGGCCAAGAAGGGCTGGAGCGATGCCGTCCTGATCGAGCGCAAGGAATTGACCTCGGGCTCCACCTGGCATGCGGCGGGCCTGCTGCCGCTGTTCAACATGTCCTATTCGGTGGGACAGATTCACAAGTATTCGGTCAAGCTCTATGGCGAGCTGGAGGCCGAGACCGGACAGTTCGCTGGCTTCAGCAAAGTCTCCAACATCCGCCTGGCGCGCACGCCCGACCGCTGGGACGAGTTCATGTATTACGCGGGCATCGCCGAAACCATCGGTGTCAGGGTCAATATTCTGACACCCAAACAGGTGAAAGAGATTTGGCCCTTGTGCGAGACCGATGGCATTATCGGCGCTCTCCAGCATCCCGACGATGGCTATATCCAGCCCGCTGATCTGACCCAGGCGATGGCCAAGGGGGCGCGCAACCGCGGGGCGGAAATCTACCGCAACACGGTGGTCACGGGCATCGAGCAAAAGCCCAACGGCGAGTGGTTGGTCAATACCGACAAGGGCGACATCGCCTGCGAACATGTCGTTTCGGCTTCCGGTAATTTCGCACGCCGGACCGGCGCCATGGTTGGTCTCGATATTCCGGTGATCCCGGTCGAGCACCAGTACATCGTGACCGAGCCGCATCCGCTGATCCGCGAGCGCCAGGCCAAGGGCCTGCCCGAGATGGGTGTGCTGCGCGAGGCGGATTCGAGCTGGTACATGCGCGAGGAAAATGGCGGCCTGCTGCTCGGACCTTATGAGCATGGCGCGCCCTGCTGCTACATGGACGGGCCATCGGAGCAGAGCGAATATGAATTGTTCCAGGAAGACCTGGACCGTCTGGCGCCGCATATCGAAGCGGCCATCGCGCGCGTGCCGGCGTTTGGCGAAGTCGGCATCAAGAAAGTTTATAATGGCGCCATCGCCTATACGCCCGATGGTTCGCCGATCATCGGCCCGGCCTGGGACAGGCGAAATTTTTGGCTAAACGAGGGTCATTCCTTCGGGGTCACGGCGGCGGGCGGTGCGGGCTGGCAATTGGCCGAGTGGATCGTCGAGGGCGAGCCGTCGATCGACATGATGGGCGTCGACCCGCGCCGTTTCGGTCCCTATGCAACACGTGGCTATTTGAAAGCCAAGAACGAGGAAGCCTATGCCAATGTCTTCACACCACACTATCCAGACGAAGAGCGGTCCGCGGCGCGGCCGCTGAAGCGGACGCCGTGTTATGACCGGATGAAGGACCTAGGAGCCGTGTTCGGCTCGGTCTATGGCTGGGAGCGGCCGGGCTGGTTCGCGCCCAAGGACTATGCGTTGACGAAAGAAGAACTGGCGAGCCCCGATGTGCTCACCAACCACAATTATGCTCCGCCCACGGAGGATGGCCGCATCGTCGAGAAGTGGTCGTTCCGGCGTTCGAACTATTTCAGGTTCGTCGGCGAGGAATGCCGCAATGTCATGAACAATGTTGCCGTTCAGGACATGTCGGCCTTTGCCAAGATGGAAGTGTCTGGCCCCAAGGCGCGCGAATGGCTCGACTCGATCCTGGCCAATCGCATCCCTAAGAAGATGGGCCGTGTGGCGCTGTGCCATCTGTTGACGCCGCGCGGCGGCGTGCGCGCCGAATTCACCGTCTATGAATGGTCGCCGGGGCGCTTCTATCTGGTCTCGGCCGGAGCCTTCGAGCGCCATGACCATGACGTGCTGCGGAAGCTGGCGCCCACCGACGGTTCGGTGCGGCTTAACGCCATCACCACGCGCTTCGGCGTGCTGGTGCTGGCCGGACCCAATTCGCGCAAGGTGCTGCAGAAGCTCACCGATGCCGATTTGTCGAACGAGGCTTTCCCATGGCTTTCGGGCAAGGAGATCAGTGTGGGCACGGCATCCGCGCATGCGCTGCGCGTCAATTTCGTGGGGGAATTGGGCTGGGAGTTCCATCATCCCATCGAACAGCAGGTTGCCTTGTTTGATCTTCTCATGGATGCAGG
>JANPCA010000144.1:0-4486 GCA_031430715.1 Hyphomicrobiales bacterium
CGCCTGGGTCGGTCTGGACGGCGGCATCGAAGCCGTCCGCGTCACCGAATTCGGCGAACCCCAGGCCGTCTTCGGCTCCTACCTGCAAAAATACGCCTACCCCGACTATTACCGCCAGCACGTCGAGCGCAACGCCCGCGAGCTCATCAACTGGGTCCGCGGCAAGGTCTTCGACAAGCGCGCCAGCGGCGAAACCGACCCCACCGAGGACATCCGCAACGTCCACCAATCCGCCGCCGGCCCGGCACACTGTATCCAGGCACGCGGCGAATATCTGTTCACCGCCGAAGGGCAGGGCGGCTTCCGCGCCTATGATATCGCCAACATCGGCAACAAGGGCACCTCCGAGAAAATCGTCCGCGCCCCCGTCTCCGCACTCGGCCAGAACACCCACATCAAGTCCAAAAACGCCACCTGCTTCGCGCTTCCCACCACCCAACCGATCAGCATCGCCCGCAACGACAAGATGCAATCCGAACAGGCCCAGCGCGCCCGCGGCGAAACCCCGGCCGACCCCTTGGGCGGCCTCAACCAGGAACAGCCCTTCCACCCCATCTACCGCTACGCCTTCATCACCGATGCCGTCGAAGGCCTCATCGTCACCGATATCGACACGCTGGCCGACGGCGAACCCCGCAACAATTTCTTCAAACGCGCCGCCACCTGGAACCCCGCCGGCGCCCTCACCGGCGCCCGCCACATCATCCTCGGCGGCCACTTCGCCTATATCACCACCCCCACCGCGCTGGTGGTGGTCAACCTCGACAACCCGCTGAAACCAATCCTCGCCGCCACCGTGCCGCTGGACGATCCCCGCGCCAGCGCCCAGCAATTCCGCTACCTCTGGGTCACCACCGCCCGCGGCCTCGAAACCCTCGATGTCACCAACCTCGCCGCCCCCAAACCCGTCCCCAACGCCCTCATCCCGCTACAGGACGCCCGCAAAGTCTATCTCGCCCGCACCTACGCCTATGTCGCCGCCAAGGCGCAGGGCCTCGTCATCATCGACATCAAACGCCCCACCGCCCCCAAACTCTATGCAGCCTTCACCGCAAACAACACCCTCACCGATGCGGAGGACGTCGTCATCGGCAGCACCAACGCCTCCCTGTTCGCCTATGTCGCCGACGGCAAGAACGGCCTAAAAGTCCTGCAACTCATGTCCCCCGACAGCCAACCCAACTTCTACGGGTTCTCCGCCCCGCCAAAACCCGAACTCATCGCCTTTGCCCGCACCAAACAGCCCGCCCTCGCCATCTCCAAAGGCCTCGATCGCGACCGCGCCGTCGACGAATCCGGCCACCAGATCGCCATCGTCGGCCGCCTCGGCGCCCGCCCCATCACCCGCCCCCAAATGGAAAAACTCTTCATCGGCGAAAACGGCGAACCCTGGTTCGTCGACGATCGCCCCGACATGGCGAACTGGTCGCCGCTACGTTGAGGGTCGCAGAGCCTCCGGCGGCTGGGGCCTCAGGCCACAGACCCAGTTTCTCTGGAGCTACCAAGTTGCTGATGCCTCCACTCGGGCCGATTGCATTGTGACTGGCTCAGACTGAGCTGTTAACCAAGGGGCTATTCGAAATTGATTGTTCTAGTGCCAGAGATAAAATAAATTTTAGCCCGAAAAATCTCGAAAATTTATATGTGCCCGGAATATTTGTTTAAACAGTAATGTGACGTATTGATCCGAGTAGTGATAGTTATTACTGGTTTATTTAAAAAGAGAATCGCGAGGAATATTAGTTTTCAGTTTTGTGTAATTTGAATAGCCGCATAAATATGTGACAATAAATGTAGAGATGCTAATTTTAGGAGTTACTGGTGAGCAGAGCCGCGATATATTTTACGGATGCAGACGCGTGGGAGAGAAGCCGAGATCACGCGTGGCGATATTTCGAGATTCACGCCGGGCAACGTATGTCGATGTTTAACTTTTTCATTGTGTTGGCTGGCTTTGCTCTCGCTGGAATCGGCGCGACGCTCCAAGCGTCGCAGGCACTTTCTGTGATTGGAATTGCTTTAGGCATACTTCTCAGTCTCCTTTCTTTCGTGTTCTGGAAGCTCGACCAGCGCGCTGCATTCCTAGTTAAACACTCAGAAACTGCGCTGAAAGAGATTGAAGAAAAGTTGCTGCCGGCGGCGGCACACATATTTCGTGATGAACCTACAGCTTTAGAAATCGCTTGTCTTGAACAACGGCCGATGCGCCGAGTCTGGACATTTGGTCGATCGCTCCGCTTCGCCTTTGGGGTGATGGGCTTCATCGGCATAGCGGCGACCCTCCTGTCCGGCCTGCGCGTTGCGGGTATTGTCTCACTCGAGAAACCCGAGCACAGGCCGAAAATGCAAACGACTTCTCAATTGCAGCCTCTAGCCGTTCCGTCGAAGACGACTGCTCCGACAAAATCGGACGTTGCCGTTGGGCCGTCAAATGCTTCGCTAAAGTCAGCGCCTCGGCCCGTCTCTGCGGCGGCGGGCGAGTAGATTCACGGAACGTTCCGAATTCCCTTGCATCCGGAGGTCTGTTGATTCATTATCTTACTATCGGGACAGGGGGTGTCCGGTCGCCAGTCGTCGAGGTGAGATGACCTTCATCGACAGAAACAGTATCGCATCTAGCGACGTTGTTCGCAGTTGCAATCGGAGCATAGCTCGTTCGCGTAGATTTCATCGAGACTTCGCGAACAACAGGCCGACCCCGTGAAGGCGTTCGACCCGGTTCTGAACAGCGAAAGCATTCTTCATGGATTGCGTTTGATTCAGATCATCAAGCATAAAGAGGTGCAGCTAGCGCATTCAGCGAACCACATGATTGTGGTGTTTTCTGTTGAGCCGAATGAATTTGAGGCAGGCAGGATCCACCTCTTCCAAGACTATGTCTATGAGAACACGGGTCTATTGTTGAGCGCTAGCAAGTGGATGAATGCCTGCATAAAGGTTTTTTTCGATATTGACGGAATCACACCGGAAGAAAAATTAAGACTTTCGAAGCTGTTTTCGTCTCCTTCATTTAGTCACGTCGCCGTAGATCTTGATATTTCGCACGTGCAACTAGACCGGATTTACTGGCCAACTTAGGCTGCTATAGAAAAACGTGATCCGGGGGGGAAATGACCGCATACCAACCAACGCAACATGTCATATTGTGCGCAAAGCCGGACGAACTTAGGCAGGTAAAGAAAGTGCTGAGCGAAAGGGGCTACGAGCCCACGCTTGCCGAACCTTCCCAAGAATCCCAGCAGGTTTACTCTCTACCCAGCGGCAGTGGCTCGAAAACCAGCCTCTTAGTGACAACCTGCGTGGGCATGGGTCACTTAAGTGCGGCGCTTGCTGTTATGGGCATAGTGACCCGCAGGAGCCCACGTACGATCATATTCGTCGGAACCGCCGCGAGCTTGAATCCCGAAATGGTCCAACTCGGTGACGTGGTCGTACCGAATGCAGCCATCAGCAGATCCTATGAAAAGATCTTGGAAAAGGGTCAGCCGGACTATGACAAGCTGATAGAAAAGGGCGGAACGATAGAGCAGTTTTTTGGCGATAACATTCTCATAGCCCAGCTTAAAATTAAGGAGCCTCACATCGACTCACTGGTTCGGCAGTCGGACATCGATATCGATCGACTACTTGAATGTGGTGAGATGGGAACTTTCGTGCTCGGTGGAAAAGGCTTTGAACTTCGCCAGCCCCGCATACTGACAGATGTCGACATTCTTTCCTGCGGAATGGTGGTAAACAGCCTTTCCTACCGCGACTTCCTCCATGATTTTGCTATGGTTAACTCGCGCAAAGCAGAGGTCATCGACATGGAATCCTATGGCTTCTTGGCCGCTTTGGAAGCACTAAAACTAGTAGGCGTTGGTCACAATTGTGATGGATTAGTGATCCGCGGAATCTCCGATTACGCTGGCCGGAAGGCCGATACTGAAAAGCGCCCAGCCAAGTGGAAAGACGTAGCGGTGCGCAACGCGGCGCGCGTGGCTGTGGAGCTTCTTGAGAGGATGGCCCCCAATTGATCGAGGACTAGAGGATGTCGTCGTCAAAGTCCTTTTTATTTCGAATATAGCGAATCAATTGAATCATCGGCGCAACCGATAAAATTTGTCTCATACGTCTGCGAATAAGGTAAATGTGGACATTGCAAGGCACGTTTGCTGCGGCATCTAATTCGGAAGATAGCCGATGTTTGCTTGCAGAACGTCTGATCTATCTTGTCGAACCAGAAGAACAGCGGAATTGAGAATGATAGCAGTAACCTGCTAGAGGGAAAATGGAGGGCTCGAAGTGGATGATCGCGCCGGACACAGTCACCCTCTCCGCGTCACTCCCCCACATTGCCCAATCCACCCCCCACCCGCACAGCCACCCCATGCCCACCCTGATCCCCCTCCTCGGCGACCAGCTCACCCCCGGCCTCGCCGCCCTCACCACCACCCCCAAATCCGACGCCATCATCCTGATGATGGAGGTCGCCGCCGAGGCAACC
>JANPCA010000145.1:0-3259 GCA_031430715.1 Hyphomicrobiales bacterium
CGGCAAGCTCCGGTTGTATCTCCGCCTGCAACTCGCTCGCCTGTTGTCCCAGATAATTCGGCTAAGCCGACGCGAGTTCCCGAAAGTAAGCCGCCAGAACGCTTGACGGTGCCGGGATCCACGGCGGCGACGGGCATTTCGGAGCCCCAAAAGAAGAGTGTGACAAGCGCATCGAGAGAAAATATCAAGGGCGAATCGAACGAAGAGAGGCCACAAGCGACCCCAGAAGTTGAACTGCCAAAGCCTTCTCCAGTCGAGCAAAAGTCTGCTGGCAGCGCGGTACAGCAGGATCCTCCCCGCCAGCAGTCGAGCCGTGGAGTGCCCTCGGACCCTATAGCGGTCTCAACCGAGGAATTGAAAAGTATCCAATCTGCGTGCTCAACCGCCCGCTATCGTGGCGAGTTCTACTATCAAGCGTGCCTGGATCGCCAAGTTGATTCCCTCAATAAGGTCGGCAAGCGCCCCGACCTTTCTGGTTACGGTGACTGGGAAAGAAAGGCGATGATGTCCGCGTGCTCGTCGAGTTTGTACGCAGGACCAGCGAACTACTACCAGTGCGTGATACGGCAGCAACAGGCTTTGGTAAAAACGCCTTCACCGCCTGACATGAGTGGTTTCGCGGAACCGGAACGCAAGAGCATGCAGTCAGCCTGCTCATCAAGTCAGTACGCCGGCCCGGCGAACTACTTCAACTGCTTGCATAGACAAGTTTCTGCGTTGGAAAAGTTGCCGCGGCCGACTGACTTAAGCAGGTTCTCGGACCAGGACCGGAAGAGCATTCTTAGCGCCTGTGCATCAAGTCAGTACGCCGGCCCGGCGAATTTCTACGCCTGCATCAATCGACAGGCTGCAGCGCTCGACAAGACTCCCGGCCCCCCAGATTTGTCGACACATACTGAGTTCGAAAGGCGAGGAATTCTGAGTACGTGCGCTTCTAGCCAGTATGCCGGACCGGCGAATTACAATCAGTGTTTGCATCGCCACGTAGCCGCATTGCAGCGCACGCCTGTTCCAGATCTAAGTGGACTTTCAGAAGTGGAGCGCCAGGGAATGCGAACAGCGTGCGCGGGAAGCCAATACATGGGGCCAGCCGCTTTTTACCAGTGTCTGTCCAATCGGCTACGTAAGCAGGGTCGCTAATTGAGCTTACTAACCAAGAGTAGTGCGTGGCGTATCAAACCATGAGTGATCGCTGGACCCGCGTCTCGTCCGTAGTGAAACAATTTGGAGCCAACAAGCAACTATGAGGGAGCCAAGCCGACCGCCGCACGAATTTGGTGTTAGTTGGGGTACGCGCGCCTTTCGGATCGGCCGTAGTCAATATGGAACATGGTGGATTTCAGTTGGCCTACCCTTTGGACTTCGCGTAACAAGGCGACTGGGTAAGGAACGAGCGGAGCCCCCAAAGGCATCTCAAGGTCACCCTCCCGTCACGGGCAGTTCAGTGCCTAGCGTGGCCGGATCTCCAAATTCGGGAACACCGCTTACGCACAATCAAACAGTTTTGGCCAAGATTTTGCGAAAGCGCCCATATCAAGGTGGGCCTTGAGAACCAAGGTCGCCTTTCTCTGAGGAGAACCAGGGAAAGTTAGTGCCCTATTCTTCGAATAGTTGCGCAACCGGCACCTTCAGTCCCCCGGCCAGGGTCTCGATGGCGTCCAGCGACGGGTTTCCCCGTCCTCGCTCTACACGGCTCATGTAAGACCTGGCTAGGCCGCACCGATCCGCGAATGCCTCCTGGGACAGCCCAGCCGCCTTCCTGAGGGCGGTAATCCTTAGACCGAACTTTTTCCGGAGCGTGATGCGCACGCCCGGGACTTTGAGTCCGTGTTACTTTATCGGCCACGCACTATTCGTGACATAGGAGCGAGGCCGTGGCGGCGTTTCGAGGCAGCGGGCACTCCCTCAAGCGGAGCGCCAAGTGACAAAAGGGTTGCTCTACGCCAGCTTGGAACTGAGCCCGACGGCGACGGCTTCCGATATCAGGACCGCCTATCGGCTCTTGGCGATGAAATTCCATCCCGCGCACCATGACGGCCTGGACAAGATGGGGCGATTCCTTCGAGTATCCGCGGCATATTCGCTGCTTGCGGACGGCGACCAGCGGCGCCTGTACGACGAACAGGAGATCGGGAAAGCAGGTGCGCAAGGATTGTCCTTCGCGCAGCTGTCGCCAACCCAAGCAGAACGAATTTTCGCGAAGGAGATGTCGGCGTTGGCATGGGAACTCGCCGATGCTGGGTACGACCATGCGTTCATCGAGCGGGCGCTCACGGAGGAAGGATGTCCTGTCGCGATCGCTGCCGCGGCGGCGAGGAGTACGGTTCTGTCGGCAGGCGGCGGCAGTGCGCCGCAAGCGGCTTTCGAGCCTAGAGTGGCAAGCCCGTTACCGCACACTCGCCCTGCGTGGTTCCGCAACCGTTGGGGCTTGGCCGGAGCTGCGCTGTTTGCAGGTCTCCTGCTTTACGCCCTCGCGTACCGCCCCTACGTGACCGCAAAGGAGGAGGAAGCAAAACGAATTGCGGCGGAGCGCGAGTTGGCTGCTGCAACCGCGGCCAGGATGGCGGCCGAGGCTCTGGCGAGGGCTGCCGAGCAAGTACGCATGGAGGAACGCGTGCGACAAGAAGCGAGGAACGCCACTCTTGCTCATGAGGATCAACGACAGCGAGCAAAGGACGCGGCGGCGCGTCAAGCTGAGTACCAAGCGTGCCTCGCGCGCCTGGGACCAGCCGCAGGCGCGAAGCCGATGCGCGAGGCGAGCGTGCAGCCGGCCCGAGCGCCATTTGCAGCCAACGATGGCGGAGTGGGCGCGATCATGACCTTCAAGGTCGAGCAGTGGAAGCAGAACAGCAGGCGCGCCGACGAGGAACTGCGGATCAAAGCGGAGGCAGTCTGCCAGGGAATACTCTCGCGCTGAGGTTCGCCGACTCTGCGATTTTTCGGTCAAACCCCATATAAAACAGGACATTAACGCGATAAGAAATGGGGGTGGCCTGGGGCCCAGCCACCCTGTCTCCGCTGCTGATTCTCCTTACGCGGCAAGCCTCCCGTATTTCACGAGGCGCGCCCGCACCCCGGTCTGTGTCCGCTGGTGTGCCGCCGCGATCTCCGGCAAACCCCGCCCCGCGTCGAAGCCGGAGAGCAGCTTCCTATCTTCGTCCTCGCTCCAAGGCTCCCCGGTCTTTGCCGGTAGCTGGGCAACCTTGCGCGCCCGCCGCTCCTCCTTTTCCAGCGCAGCTGTCGCTTCGTAGAGGGCGCG
>JANPCA010000146.1:0-1787 GCA_031430715.1 Hyphomicrobiales bacterium
CAGGGTGATGCCGGGGGCAGCGGTAACTCCGCCGGCACTATTTGGTCCGCTGGTAAACGAGATCGCGGCATTGTTCGCCAAGGCGTGTTTCGCCGTGATCAAGGTGTTCGATCCGAAGGTCACCGGAGCGAAGATATTGGTATTGGCAGCGCTATCTGTCGGCAAGCCAACGTTTTCCGTCCACGTTGCGGGACCCAGGGAGGACTCAGGGCGATTGCGCCATGCTGGGCAATCTGGCATGATGGGGCAGAGCGCATTTCGCCGCTGGCCGCGTAGGGGCCTGGGTTGAGAAAAGCGCATTGCCACGGAGGCTGTGCCATGTCGAGTATCACGTCTGCTCGGATCAAGGACCACTTTGTCGATCTGACGGATCCGCGGCGTCGCGAGGTTACCTATCCGCTGATCAACGTGGTGACGATCACACTGTGCGCGGTGATCTGTGGGGCCGATGATTTCGTGTCGATAGCCGCCTGGGGCCGCATGAAGCGCGACTGGCTGGCGAAGCTTTTGGACTTCTCCAGTGGCATTCCATCACACGACCGGTTCAATGCCATCTTGGCCGCGATCAAGCCGGCCGAGTTCGAGAATTGCCTGCTGAGTTGGATCACCGCGTTGCACGAGATCACCGAGGGCCAACTGGTGGCCATCGACGGTAAGACGCTACGGCGCAGCTTCGATACGGCCAGCAGCAAATCGGCGGTTCACATGGTCAGCGCTTGGGCCACGGCCAATCACATCAGCCTGGGCCAGGTGGTGGTTGACGCGAAGAGCAACGAGATCACAGCCATACCCAAGTTGCTGGAAATCATCGAGCTTTCGGGCGCTTTGGTCACCATCGACGCGATGGGTTGTCAGACGGAGATTGCCGAGAAGATCCTCGCCGCCGGCGCCGACTACTGCCTGGCCGTCAAAGGCAATCAGTCCACGCTGCACCAAGGGATCGTGAAGTTCTTTGACGAGCACCTGGAAGACGACTTCGCCCAAGTGAGCGTGCGCCGTCACGAGACGAAAGAGAAAGGCCACGGCCGCGAGGAGACCCGGCATTACTTCATCTGCCCCGTGCCAAAAGATTTGCCGGACCGGGCTCGTTGGCCCGGACTGAAAGCCCTCGGCATCGTGATCAGCAGTACCCAGCGTGGCGGCAAGGACTGCGGCGACGTGCGTTATTACATCCTCAGCCAGTATCTGGCCGGAAAACGTTTCGCCGCCGCGGTCCGCGGCCACTGGGCAATCGAAAACCGACTGCACTGGCAACTCGACGTCACGTTTCAGGAAGACCAGTGCCGTCTTCGCCAGGGCCACGCCGACGCCAACTTCAGCATCCTCCGCCGAGCAGCCTTGGCACTGTTAAAGAACGAGAGCACCGCCAAGGTCGGCATCAAAAACAAACGCCTGATCGCCGGCTGGAACGAGACCTACCTCGAACAAGTCCTGCTCGGAACATGACTTATCGTGCAATCGCCCTGCGCCGCCGTCAGCAGATGCGTGATTGAGTGCTAGGGTACTGTCGACAATGCTTACGACTCCCAGATTGACATTAAAGATGCCGCCACCGCTAATGCTTACCGAGTTGTTTGAAATCGTGCTGGCCACAATTGCTAGGCGTGCACCGCTCGTGTTGTAGACGCCACCTCCGTAGGTCGACGAATTCGCCGAGAGTGAGCTCAACGTGAATTGCAACTCCGCAGAGACGCCGGAATTGAGAATTCCACCGCCGGTGCTTGCGGCATTGCCTGCAAGCGTCACACGGGTGAGGGCCGCATCTCCACGATTGTCGATTCCACCGC
>JANPCA010000147.1:0-3415 GCA_031430715.1 Hyphomicrobiales bacterium
AGCTGAACGACATCCGGGTCGGACAGGGCGTCGATATCCATCCCTTTGAGCCGGGCAATGCGGTCACATTGTGCGGTGTCACCATTCCCCATGGCATGAAGCTTAAAGGTCATTCCGACGCCGACGCGGCGATGCATGCGCTGACCGATGCCATCCTCGGAGCCATCGGCGAGGGCGATATCGGAGTGCATTTTCCACCAAGCGATCCCCAATGGAAGGGTGCGCCGTCGCGCATATTCTTGCGACGCGCCATGGAATTGCTGCAGCAGCGCAAGGGCATCATTGCCCACGCCGACATCACCATTCTGGCCGAGGCGCCGAAGATCGCGCCCCATGTCGCGGCGATGAAACAGGTGCTCTGCCCCCTGCTCCGCCTCGGCCCCGACCGCATCGCCATCAAGGCGACCACCACCGAGAAACTTGGCGCCATCGGCCGTGAGGAAGGCATCATGGCTTTCGCAACCGCCACGGTGCGCCTGCCATGATGTTCGGCGAAGCATTGACCCAAAGGGCTGCCGGTCTCATCGATCTGTGCCGGGAAAGGGGCTTGCTGCTGGCCACCGCCGAAAGCTGCACTGGCGGCCTGATTGCGGGGTTGATCACCTCGATCGCCGGCTCTTCCGATGTCTTCGACGCGGGCTTCATTACTTATTCAAATGCAGCCAAAACCCGCATGATTGGCGTGCCCCCGGAACTGATCGCCAGGGTGGGCGCGGTGAGCGAAGAGGTGGCGCGGGCCATGGCACAGGGCGCCCTGGACAACAGCCGCGCCGATCTTGCCATCGCCGTGACGGGCGTCGCCGGACCGGGCGGTGGCACGGTGGCAAAACCCGTCGGACTCGTCCACTGCGCGGCGGTCAGCCGCAACGGTACGGCGCTGCATCATGCGCTGAAACTAGGCGGTATCGGACGCGACGCCATCCGCCTCGAAACCGTCCAGCATTCAATCGAGATGCTCCGTCAACTGACCGCGACAGCCCCATAGAGCTTCTTGGCGCGCTCCTCGAAGGCGCTCATGATGCGCCGCACGATCATGTCGAACATGCCCGACAGGATGAATTGCAGCGACCGGCTTTTGAGCGCGTAATCGACCTTGAAATGGATGTCGCAGGCCTCAGGCCCCGCTGGAACGATCCGCCAATCGACGTCGAGATGTTGCACCGGGCCCTGGATCGCCGTCGAAGTCACGGCATTCGCCGCCCGGTCGATGATGACTTTGGAAATCATCGTTTCGCTGATTCCGAGCTTCCGGTAGGTGATCACCAATTCGGATTCGAATGACTCGCGCCCGCCGGGCAGTTCCTCACGGTTGCGCACCAAGGACTTCCGGACCAGGGGCAGGAACTCCCGGTAGCTGGCGACATCGGCGGCCAGTGCGAAGACCTGGTCGGCAGTAAAGGAGACGCGGCGTGTGACGCTGAATTTCGGCATTATCGGTTTCCGGATTGGGAGTTGCGGGCACCCTTAAGCCTGGCGAAATCTTCGCCCGCATGGTGCGAGGAGCGGGTGAGCGGCGAGGAGGCCACCATCAGGAAGCCCTTGGCATAGGCGGTGGTTTCGTAGGACTTGAATTCGTCGGGCGTCACGAAGCGGTCGATGGCGGCATGCTTGCGCGACGGCTGCAGATATTGCCCGATGGTGATGAAGTCGATGTTGGCCGAGCGCATGTCGTCCATGACCTGCATCACCTGCTCGCGGCTTTCGCCCAGGCCCACCATGATGCCGGACTTGGTGAACATCGAGGCGTCCAGTTCCTTCACCTGCTGCAGCAGGCGCAGCGAATGGAAATAGCGGGCGCCCGGCCTGATCCTCAGATAGAGGCCCGGCACGGTTTCGAGATTGTGATTGAAGACGTCGGGCCCGGCCTCGACGACCTGTTCGAGCGCCCCGGCTTTCTTCAGGAAATCGGGGGTCAGCACCTCGATGGTGGTCAAGGGCGAGGCGGCCCTGATGGCGCGGATGGTGCGCGCGAAATGCTTGGCGCCGCCGTCGGCCAGATCGTCGCGGTCAACGGACGTGATGACCGCGTGCATGAGGCCCATGCGGGCGATGGCGTCGGCGACCTTTTCCGGTTCATCCTCCACCAAGGCGCCGGGAAGGCCGGTCTTCACATTGCAGAAGGCGCAGGCCCTGGTGCAGGTGTCGCCCATGATCATGAAGGTGGCGTGCTTCTTCGACCAGCATTCGCCGATATTGGGACAGCCCGCCTCCTCGCAGACGGTCACCAGCTTGTTGTCGCGGACGATCTTCTGGGTTTCGGCATAGATCGGCGATCCGGGGGCCTTGACGCGAATCCAGTCCGGCTTGCGCAGCAGCGGTGTATCGGGCCGGTGGGCCTTTTCCGGATGACGCGGCTTCGCCGCGGTGTCGAGCAGCGTGACCATTAGGCCTGCTTCGACTTCACCATGCGATAGCCATAGATCAGGATGCAGGCGCCCAGCACCGCGACGATCAATTGCCCGAGCAAGCCGCCCATGCTCATGCCGGCAAGGCCAAGCAGGAAATTCCCGACCAGCGCACCGACAATGCCGAGCACGATGTTCATCACCAGCCCGGTATCGAAATTCATCACTTTCTCGGCGATCCATCCGGCGAGCGCGCCGATGATGATCGTCATGATCCAACCAAAACCCATCATGGTCCTATCTCCTAACTTGCTTCAGCGGTTCTTGACGATCTTGAGCACGAAGAGCAGCACGATGGCGCCCACCGCCGCCACGATGAGATTGCCGAGGAACCAGCCCGAGAACATTTCGCCGAGCTTAATGCCCAATGCGTTGGCCAGAAAGGCACCAATGTAGGAGCCGATGATGCCAACGATGATATTCATGATGATGCCCTGGTCGGTCTTCATCACCTTCTCGGCGATCCAGCCGGCCAGACCGCCGATCAGCAATGTGCCGAGCCAGCCAACGCCGCCGCCGAGATCCATCAAACTCTGCATGGTGCTACCCCCTTTGAGTGCGCTGCACCAAGATATGGCCTAGGCCACCGTCTGTATCAAGACTATTCAGTTCTTCGGCTTCAACCAGAAGTTCAGCGTCTTTTCCTGCTGCTCCGGCGTCTGCTTGAGTTCGGGCACGCCGCCTTGGGCCGCAAAGAGCAAGCCTGAGCCCATGAGCACGAAAAAGGCAGGTTTCGCCAACCCGCCCACCAGCGCGCCCGACAGCAATCCGGCGAGTTTCTTGCCGCGTCCCCACCACAGGGAGACGATCAGCGCCCCGAACACGGCAAGCACGATGTCGAGCATGCCGAAGGCTTCGAGGGCCGGGGTGAGTTGTTCCATGGAGGATCAGAGTGCGCTCGGAGGCGTAAACATTCCTTCACAATGAACGCCCTCACCCTGAGGTGCCCGGCGCAGCCGGGCCTCGAAGGGTCGGGCGGTGGAGCGGCGGCGATGCTTCGAGGCTCGCCT
>JANPCA010000148.1:0-6556 GCA_031430715.1 Hyphomicrobiales bacterium
CCGGCGCCGAGGCTCTGGAATGTTCGATCAAGATGGCGCGCAAGTACCATGCCGCCCATGGCAACCCGGAGAAATTCCGCCTCATCACCTTCGAGGGCGCCTTCCACGGCCGCACGCTGGCCACCATCGCGGCGGGTGGCCAGGCCAAATATCTCGAAGGCTTCGGCCCCAAGGCCGAAGGCTTCGACCAGGTGGTGTTCGGCGATCTCGATGCCGTAAAGACGGCGATCACGCCGGAGACGGCGGGCATCCTCATCGAGCCGATCCAGGGCGAGGGCGGCGTCAGGCCGGTGCCCAATGAATTTCTCCGCCAGCTCCGGAAAATCTGCGACGGGCACGGATTGCTCTTGGTGCTCGACGAGGTGCAATGCGGCATTGGCCGGACCGGCAAGCTCTTCGCCCATGAGTGGGCGGCGATCACCCCCGACATCATGGCCATCGCCAAGGGCATCGGCGGCGGCTTCCCGCTGGGCGCCTGTCTCGCCACGGAAGCCGCTGCCGTAGGCATGACGGCCGGCACCCACGGCTCGACCTTCGGCGGCAATCCGCTGGCCACCGCGGTGGGCAACGCGGTGCTCGATGTCGTCATGGCGCCGGGCTTTCTCGATCATGTCCAGCAGCGCAGCCTGGCCTTGAAGCAGAAGCTGGCGCAGTTGAAGGACGCGCACCCCGATGTCATCGAGGACATTCGCGGCTTCGGCCTGATGGTCGGCATCAAGTGCAGGGTGCCGAACACGGAATTCCAGGCCGCCGCCATGGACCAGCACCTGCTGACCATCGGGGCTGGTGACAATGTGGTGCGCCTGCTGCCGCCGCTGGTGGTGACCGACGCCGACATCGCCGATGCCGTCGGCCGCCTCGAGCGCGCCTGCCGGGCGCTCACCGTCAAGGCCGCTTGAGTTCGAACGTCATGACCTCCGCTCCCCGGCACTTTCTCGATATTCGCGACTTCGACGGCGCGGCGCTGCAGGCCATCGTCGCTTCGGCCCGCGCCATGAAGGAGGCCCGCAAGGGTGCGCCCAAGGGCCAGCGCGAAGCGGGTGAACCACTCAAGGGCCACATGCTCGCCCTGATATTCGAAAGGCCCTCGACCCGCACCCGCGTCTCCTTCGAAGTCGCCATGCGGCAATTGGGCGGCGAGACGCTGGTGCTGACCTCGAACGATATGCAATTGGGCCGCGGCGAAACCATCGCCGACACGGCCCGCGTGCTGTCGCGCTATGTCGATGCCCTCATGATCCGCGCCGCCAGGCATTCGAACCTCACGGAACTCGCCGCTGCCGCCGCCGCGCCGGTCATCAACGGTCTCACCAACCTCACCCATCCCTGTCAGGTCATGGCCGATGTGATGACGCTGCAAGAGCATGTTGGGCCGCTGAAGGATCTGACGGTGGCCTGGGTGGGTGACGGTAACAACGTCGCTGCCTCGTGGATTGAGGCGGTGGGCCGCATGGGTGGCAAACTCAGGATCGGCAGCCCCGCCGCGTTGGCGCCCGATCCGGACATTCTCGCCTGGGGTCGCGCCAATGGCGCCGATGTCGCGGTGACGCGAACGCCGGAAGACGCCGTGGCGGGTGCTGACTGCGTCATCACCGATGCCTGGGTCTCCATGCACGATACCGATGCGGCGAGCCGCCACAATCTGCTCAAGCCCTATCAGGTGAACCGCCGGTTGATGGCGCTCGCCGGCAAGGACGCCAAATTCATGCATTGCCTGCCCGCCCACCGCGGCGAGGAGGTGACGGACGAGATCATCGACGGCCCCAACTCGCTGGTGCTGGACGAGGCCGAGAACCGCCTGCACATCCAGAAGGCCATCCTGCTGCATTGTCTAGGATCCCGATGAGCGGCACCGCGCTCCCAAGCGACGACCTGGTGCTGAGTTTCGAGATCAAGCCCTTGGGCGTGCGTGGCCGGGTGGTGCGGCTGGGGGCGGTGGTCGACGACATCCTGCACCGCCACGACTATCCGCCGGCTGTTTCTGCACTCCTCGCCGAGGCCGTGGCGCTCACCGCCATGCTGGGTGCCGCGCTCAAATTCGAAGGCAAGTTCATCCTGCAGACCAAGACCGATGGCCCCGTCGACATGATCGTCGCCGACTTTGTTTCGCCGGGCAGGCTGCGCGGCTATGCCCGCTTCGATCGCGGCAAACTCGAGGCTCTTGGCACAGCCAGCCAGGCGGCCCTGCTCGGCAACGGCTATCTCGCCATGACCGTCGACCAGGGCGAGGATATGGAGCGCTACCAGGGCATCGTGCCGCTCGACGGCCAGGATCTGACGGCGGCGGCGCATGGCTATTTCGAGAAATCCGAGCAGATCCCCACCCGTATCCGCATGGCCGCCGGCGCACTCCTGCAGCGCGGCCTGAAGGCCGAAAGCTGGCGGGCAGGGGCCATCATGGTGCAGCACCTGCCGCGCCAGGGCGGATCGAGCCCGCTCCCGCTGTCATCGGGCGATGGACCGGACGCGAACGAAGGCCAGCCCCCGGAACACGACGACTGGGTCAAGGCCCGTCTGCTGCTCGACACCGCCGAGGCCCACGAGCTGCTCGATCCCCAACTCTCCACCGAGCGCCTGCTCTACCGCCTCTATCACGAGGATGGCATCACCGCCTATCCGGCCTTGAGCGTGGAACGCTATTGCAGTTGCTCGCGCGCCAATATCGCCAGCGTGCTGTCGCGTTTCCCGCCCGAGGACCGCAGCGGCATGGTGGAGGACGGCGCCATCAGCGTCACCTGCGAATTCTGTTCCACCGTCTACCGTCTGGCCCCCGCCGAGTTGGATCAGGTCTGAAATCCGCCACATCGTGTCGTTTTTTCACCATTTCCAGTCCGCGGCGTAAATTCAATTCACCGCCGGGTCACTAGAGTGTCATTGACGAGGACAAGTCTCCGTGACAGTTTCCACTGCGAAACAGCGGGTACCAAAGCCCTCTGGACAACAAGAACGGGACAGGGAAGTAGGCAAGGGCTCCGCCAATCGCGGCAGCGGCACATTTTTCCAGTCAAGCAATAATCCCGATCGATCACCAAGGAGAGAAACGCAATGACCGAATTCGAAATGAAACTGAAGGCCGCATCGAAGGCCGTGGGCCGGGGCAAGCTGTCGCGCCGCGACTTCATGCAGCTGGCGCTGGCCTCTGGCGTGACCCTCGCCGCCGCCAACACCATGTTCGCGACGGCGGCCCGCGCCGAGCCCAAGAAGGGCGGTATTTTCCGCTCGGCTCTCGGTCACGGTGCAACCACCGACTCGCTCGACCCGTCAACCTGGACAAACGGACTGAATTTCGCATTCGGCAAGTCGATCATGGGCGCTCCGCTGGTGCACATCGACCAGAAGGGCAACGCCATACCCCACGTTGCCGAAAGTTTCGAGCCAGCCGATGGTGCCAAGAAGTGGATCCTGAAGGTTCGCAAGGGCGTTGTCTTCCACAATGGCAAGGCGCTCACCTCCGATGACGTGGTGGCCACCATCAACTATCATATCGGGCCCGATTCCAAGTCTCCCGCCAAGGCGGTGCTGTCTGGCGTCACCGGCGTGAAGTCCGATGGCCCCGACACGGTGGTGTTCGATCTGGCGGGCGGCAACGGCGACTTCCCAACCCTGCTGTCGGACTATCATCTGGCGATGTACCCGGCAACGGACGGCAAGATCGAATGGGAGAAGGGCATTGGTGCTGGTCCCTATGTGCTGAAATCCTATGAACCCGGCGTCAAGCTCACGGCCGAACGTAACCCCAACTATTTCGCGAACACCTGGTTCGACGGCATTGAGATACTGACCATCATCGATAACGCGGCGCGGACCAACGCCTTCCTGTCCGGTGAAGTCGATTTCATGGACCGTGTCGATCTCAAGACCATCGACATGCTGAAGGGCGCGCCCGACACCGAAATCTACAACCAGTCTGGCTACGCCCACTATACAGCGCCGATGCACTGCGATGTCGCGCCGTTCAACGACGTCAACGTGCGCCAGGCACTCAAATACGCGATCAACCGCCAGGATCTGGTCGACAAGATCCTGTTTGGCTACGGATCGACGGGCAACGACAACCCGATTTCGGCCGCGATGAAATACGCGATCAACCCCGAGCCGGTCTACAGCTACGATCCCGACAAGGCCAAGAGCCTGCTCAAGAAGGCAGGCATGGAAAATCTCAAGGTCGATTTCTCGACTGCGGATGCTGCCTTCTCGGGTGCCGTCGACACGGCTCTGCTGATGCAGGAACACGCCAAGGCGGCGGGCATCGAGATCAACGTGATCCGCGAGCCCAACGACAGCTACTGGGATAACGTCTGGCTCAAGAAGCCCTGGTCCATGTGCTATTGGGGCGGCCGGCCGGTGGCCGACATGTTCCTGTCGATTTCGCTCGCCGCCGACGCGGCCTGGAACGACACGCACTGGAAGAACCCGCGCTTCAACGAACTGCTTGTTCAGGCGCGTGCCGAAACCGACGAAGCCAAGCGTCAGGCGCAATATGCCGAGTGCCAGCAACTGGTTCACGACGACGGCGGCCAGATCGTCATGATGTTCAACAATTTCGTCAATGCCCTGTCGACCAAGATCGGCCATGGCGAATACAATTCCGACGCCGACATCGACGGTGGCTACATGTGCGAGCGCTGGTGGATGGCGTAACGGCCAATCCTTCAGTCAACGGACGAGATTTTCGAGACCCCATGCCCCGCCAAGCAATTGGCGGGGTTTTTTTGTTGATTGGAGCGAGATGATATGGGCTCGATTCACTTTCTTCCTTCTCCGGGAATGGCAATCGCATGTGTCTCTTTCACTTCTACCGTCACCCCTCCGCGCAAGTGGCTGTGCGAAAATTCCTTGGCAATCTCTCGGTCATGTCGGTGCGTAGACGCGCCGAATGTTGCACCCCCTCGTTCCGTCACCCCGGCGCAGGCCGGGGCCCAGATAACTGTTTGACAGGTCTACACAATTGGTGAAAAAATCTGGGCCCCGGCCTGCGCCGGGGTGACGGCAAGGAGGGGAGCGGAATGGCCAACTCGCCAGGACAGTGGAGCGACGGCGCGACGGGTGATGAGTGCTCGTACAGCCTGGCAAGCGGGGGTGACGGGAATCCGGGCGCCGCTGGCCTGCTCGTGCCGCATCAACTCGGACATGTGTCTTTTTTGAGGTAGCAACGCGGCGCCGTTCTGCTAGTGTCGCGATCAACGAGGCCCATCGAGAGGTCTTGAGCGGGGAGGAACATGCATCCGGTTTTACGAACGGTACTGCAACGTTTGGGGCTTGGCGTTCTGACACTCTTTGTCGTGTCGGTGGTCATCTTCTCCTCGCTCGAATTGCTGCCCGGCGGTTTCGCCGAAGCCATCCTCGGCCAGGGCGCCACGCCGGAAACGGTGGCCGCCTTCAACCGCGAAATCGGCATGGACCGGCCCGCCACGGTGCGTTACTTCGAGTGGATCGGCGGCGTGCTGACCGGCGATTTCGGCAATTCCTATTCGGGCCTCGGCGGCACCACCAAGCGCAGTGTGACCGGCCTGATCGCGCCCCGCCTCTACAACACCTTTTTCCTCGCTCTCTTGGCGGCCCTCGTCGCCGTGCCGCTGTCGCTGTTCTTGGGCGTCATGGCGGCGCTGTACCGCAACAGCTGGTATGACCGCATCGTCAACGCCGTGACGCTGTCGACGATTGCCGCGCCAGAGTTCTTCATCGCCTATGTCCTGATGTTCATCTTCGCGGTGAAGCTGCGCTGGTTCTATCCGACCTCCACCGTGAGCGCCGGAACCGACCTCGCCGAACATGTTTACCGGGCCTTCATTCCGGCCCTGACCTTGACCTTGGTCATCGTCGCCCACATGATGCGCATGACCCGGGCGGCAATCATCAACCTGCTGGCCAGCCCCTATATCGAAATGGCCAGGCTCAAGGGGGTTCCCAACTACGAGGTGATTGTCAAGCACGCGCTGCCCAATGCCTGGGCGCCGATCGCCACGGTCATTGCTTTCAACCTTGCTTATCTGGTGGTCGGCGTCGTCGTCGTCAAGGTGGTCTTCGTCTATCCCGGCATCGGTCAGCTAATGGTCGACGCGGTGTCCAGCCGCGACATGCCGGTGGTGCAGGCCTGCGCGCTGATTTTCGCGGCCACCTACATCCTGCTCAATCTCTCCGCCGACATCGTTTCGATCATCACCAACCCACGGCTCTTGCACCCCAAATGACAGCTCAAGCCCCCGATCTCCGCAAGGTCCGCGCCCGCCGCAGCCTTTTTGAGAACGTCAAGCGCACGCTCGCCTCGGCCCCCATCAGCGCCTGGTTCGGCATGATCGTGATCTTGATTTATGCCATCGCGGCAATCTTCGCGCCGTGGATCGCTCACTATGGCGAGGCCGAGATTGTCGGCAAGGCCTATCAGCGCTCCAGCCCGGAGTTCTGGCTCGGCACCGATCAGATCGGCCGCGACCTGTTCTCGCGCCTCATCTACGGCGCCCGCAATACAATCGGAATCGCCCTGATTACGGTGCTCATATCCTTCTGCGTCGGCGGCACGCTCGGCGTTCTTGCCGCCCTCAAGCGCGGCTGGTTT
>JANPCA010000149.1:0-4442 GCA_031430715.1 Hyphomicrobiales bacterium
CGGGTGAATCGGCCCTGCAGGGTCTTGATCAAGGCGCCATCGGCACCCTTTACGGCGCCCTGCCCAAGGATATGCCGCTGGGCGGCGGCGGCGTCCAGGCCCGGCGTCTCTGGGTGATCCTCGATCCGACCCTCAGGGTGATGAATGTCATTCCCTTCGCGCCCGACCGCGGCGACATCGCGGCATTCCTGAGCTACATGGATGGCCTGCCCGAACCGCGGAAGTTCGCCGGGCCGGAATTGCAGGCCCCCATCCTCATGCTGCCCGACGTCCTGGAACCGGACCTGTGCCAGACCTTGGTCGATCTCTATGAGACCCATGGCGGCAATGATTCGGGCTTCATGCGCGAAATCGATGGCAGCACCGTGCTGGTCCAGGATCCATCCCATAAGAGGCGCAAGGACTACGATATTTCCGACGGCACCTTGATCAAGACCCTGCAGGGCCGATTCACCCGCCGCGTGGTGCCGCAAATCCTCAAAGCCCATCAATTCAAGGTGACGCGCATGGAGCGCTACATCGTCTCCTGTTATGCGGCGGAGGACGAGGCGCATTTCCGCGCCCACCGCGACAACACCACCAAGGGCACCGCCCACCGCCGCTTCGCCGTGTCGGTCAACTTGAACGATGACTTCGATGGCGGCGAAGTGTGTTTTCCGGAATATGGCCCCCGGAGTTTCAAGGCGCCGCCCGGCGGGGCCGTGGTCTTCTCATGTTCGCTCCTGCATGCCGTCTCGAAGGTCACGCGGGGGCGGCGCTATGCCTTCCTGCCCTTCCTCTATGACGACGAGGCCGCCAAGATCCGCGCCGCCAACAATGCCTATCTTGGCGAGGGCGTCACGGCCTATAAGCTGGACAGTAAAACCAACCAGGCGGCACCATGAGAAAGCCCAAGAAAATCCTCAACGATCCGCGCCGCGCCGTGCCTGAAATGCTGGAAGGCCTGGTGCTGGCAAACGACGGCCTCATCCGCCAACTCGATGCATTGGGGGCATTGGTCCGCAATGATATTCCAGAGGGCAAGGTGGCCCTGCTGATCGGCGGCGGGGCAGGCCATGAGCCGATCTTCAGCGGGTTGATCGGCATGAACCTGGCCGATGGCGCGGCCTGCGGCGAGGTCTTCGCAGCGCCGCCGCCCGAAACCATCCGCGCGGCGGCGAAGGCGGTTCACCGCGGCAAGGGCGTGGTGTTTCTCTATGGCAATTATGCCGGCGACAACATGAACTTCGATATTGCCGCGGAACTGCTGGCCGAAGAAGGCATCGAAACGCGCACGATAAGGGTGCGCGACGATGTGGCGGCGGCTCCGCCTGAACGTATGGACGACCGGCGCGGCATTGCCGGCGACCTGTTCGCCATCAAGATCGCGGGCGGTGCAGCGGCGGAACTCGCCGATATCGCCGAAGTGGAACGCGTGGCGCGCAAAGCCGAGGCCAATATGCGCTCGATGGGTGTTGCGGTTTCACCGGGATCGCTACCCGAAACCGGCTTGCCGACCTTCGAGTTGGGCGACGATGAAATCGAGGTCGGCATGGGCGCCCATGGCGAGGCCGGCGTCAAGCGTCAGAAGCTGGTGCCCGCCGATGCCATCACCGATCAGATGGTGGCGCCGATCCTGCGCGACTTGCCCTTCGTGCGCGGTGACGAGGTGGCCCTCCTCATCAACAATCTCGGCGCCTCGACGATGATGGAGATGCTGATCGTCAACCGCCGCGTCCGGCAGTTGCTCGATCAAGAGGGCATAAGTGTCTATCGTACTTATGTGGGCGCCTGGCTGACGTCGCAGGAAATGGCGGGGTTCTCGATCACCCTGATGCGGCTCGACGCGGAGTTGAAGCACTACCTCGACTTGCCGAGTTTCTCCTTCGGATTTACCAGCCAGTGATGGACGGAACTGGCGTGAAGGCGATGATGGCGGCGGTGGCCCGGGCGGTCATCGCCAATGTCGATCAATTGAGCGAGGCCGACCGCGCCACTGGAGATGGTGACCATGGCGTCGGCATGCGGCGCGGTTTCGAGGCGGTGCTGGAAGCGCTCGAAGGTTTGGATGCGGCAACGCCTGAGCAAGTTATGAAAGCAGCGGGCAGTGCCATCATGGCCAGGGGCGGCGGCGCCTCGGGTGCGATCTTCGGAACCCTGTTCCGGGGCGGGGCCAAGGCGCTGGAGGGACGAGATCGTCTTGACGGCGATGGCTTTGCTGCATTCCTGTCCGCCGCCGTGGAGGCCGTCAAGAAACGCGGCGGCGCGGCCGAGGGTCAGAAAACCATGATCGATGCCCTGGCGCCCGCCGCAAGAGCAAGCGCGGTACACGCTTCATTCGCCGAGGCGATCGCGAAAGCAGCAGAGGCCGCGGAACAAGGCGTCGAGGCCACACGCAACATGATCGCCGCCACCGGGAAGGCCCGCTCTCTGGGCGAACGCAGCCTCGGGCACATCGATCCGGGAGCGCTGTCGGTGTCGATCATCCTGAACGCGATGCGCGACTGCGCCGCGAAGACTTAAGCCGCCGAACCGTCGAGCCTGTTGATCGCCTCGACATTGGCAGCCGACGCCCCCTTCGGATCGAACGCCGAGGCGAGCCAGGTATCGACGATGGCCTTGGCCAGTTCCGGGCCGATGACGCGCGCCCCCATGGTGATGATCTGGGCATTGTTGGATTTGGCGGCGCGCTCCGCCGAATAGGTATCATGGGTCAGCGCGGCGCGGATGCCCGGCACCTTGTTGGCCGCGATGCTGACGCCGATCCCGGTGCCGCAGCACAGGATGGCGCGGTCATAATCGCCGTCCTTTACCGCCTTCGCCACACTCGCCGAGAGATCGGCATAGAAACCCGCCGCGCTCATGTTGGTGACGGCATGCTCAGCCCTGGTTTTGAGATGGGCCTCGATCACGTCGATCAGGGGCTTGCCGGCGCTGTCGCCGGCGATGGCGATTTTCATGCTGTCTCTCCCAATGCCGCGGTGACCGCCGTGATGATGCCGATAAAACCCGATGCGTTCCAGGCGGAGCGCCCGATGAACAGCCCGTCAATATCCGGCCGGCGCGCCAGATCGCAACAGTTCTGCGGGTTGACGCTGCCGCCATAGAGGACGGGCAGGGGCTCGCCCGCGATATCGGCGGTGACGGATTTGATGCGCCTGTGCTGCTCGTTGGCGAAATCCGGATCGGCCGGAACGCCGCCCTCGCCGATCGACCACACCGGCTCGTAGGCGATGATGACCTTGCCCGGCGCCGATTTCCTCACTTCACGCAGCGCGTAGCGGGTCTGCATGGCCAGCACGTCGGCGGTGGCACCCGCCTCATATTCGGCGCGCGTGTCGCCGATGCACACCAGGGCAATGAGTCCATGCCTCAGCGCGGCGCTGACTTTCAGCGCGACGGTCTCGTCGGTCTCGTTGAAAAAAGTGCGGCGCTCGCTGTGGCCAAGCTCGACCATGGAGGCACCGCAGTCCAGAACCATCAGCGGCGAGACCTCGCCGGTCCAGGCGCCCTTGTCGTCCCAGTGCATGTTCTGCGCGCCGATCCTCACCGCCGTGCCTTCGAGCAGATCGGCAACTTCGGAGATGTAAGGAAAGGGCGGAATGACGAAGGGCTGAGCGGCTGTTGTGTTGGCAACCGGCGACGCCTTGAGCGCTTGCGCGAAGGCCCGCGCCTCGCCGCGCGCCTTGTTCATTTTCCAGCTTGTGCCGATCCACGGGATCTTGCGGGTCATGGATGTCTCCAAGAGCCGCTCCCCACGAGGGGGAGGGGAGAGAAACCGAGCCTCCATCAATTAAACCCCGTCTTCGCATAGGGCGCCCAATACTGAACCGACTCTTTCAAGGCCGCGGCCACACTGCGATCCGCCGGTTCGCGCTCGCGGAAGGCCAGTTCGAGGCACAGTTCGTTGTCAAATCCGCCGCCTGCTTGTACCGCGGCGATCAACTTCTCCGGCGTGATGCGGCCGTTCTCGTTATACTGCTTGGTGAAAGGCCAGTGCCCGCCCTTGTTCATGGTCGATTGCTTGATATGGATGATCGGTGATTGGCTGGCGAAAGTTTTCGCCCAGGCATAGGGATCGATGTCGGCGGGATCGGGCGAGGTGACGTCGCCATGGTCGATGTCAACCATGGGTTTCAGTGGAATGGGCAATGCCGCCGCATCGATCCAGTCCTGCAGCTCCTGCGTGGCCTTCAGTGTATGTCCAAGCTCGCGTCCCACCGACATCGGTTCCCAGAAGAGATAGGACAGCCCCCGCGCCTTGGCATGGCCGGCAATCTCCCGCCAGCAATCGAGAGCAATCCGCATCAGCGTCTCGCGGCGCGGCGGATCGTCATAGTCACGATAAGTAAAAATGCCGAATTGCGTGCCGATGGCGGGAGCGCCCAAATCGGCGGCGATGTCCGCCATGCCCTTGAACCAGCACACATAGTAGGAGCGTACCTCCGGATCGGGATGGGCGA
>JANPCA010000150.1:0-7734 GCA_031430715.1 Hyphomicrobiales bacterium
CTGCCCTCGGCCATCTACAGCTTCACACAAGTCCCCGGCGGCGACGCCAACGCGCTGCGGCTGGCCGCCGTCTCGATCCTCATTTCCTTCGCCGCCCTGCTGGCCTCGGAAGCCATGGCACGGCGCCTGGCCATCCGCAGCATCGGCTACCAGTGAAGGTGGGCGGCGGCGGAACTCGAAACCGCGCTTTCTTTGCGAAAAGCGGATTTCGCTATGCCAGGTGATGCGCAAGTTATCAATCCCAATTGACTGGGGACAAGTTATGCAGCGGCAGTTCTCGGGCCAAAAAGGATGATGGCCGCGCCAACCATGCAGACCACCGAGCCGATGGTATCCCACCGGTCAGGCCGCACCCCCTCCACGGCCCATAACCACGCAAGCGACGCGGCGATGTAGATACCGCCATAGGCGGCATAAGCCCGCCCCGCGTTCTCCGTGTCCACCAGCGTAAGAAGGTATGCGAAGAGTATTAAACAGCCAATGCCGGGAACGACCCACAGTACGGGCTTGCCCATCCGCAGCCAACCCCAGAAGGCGAAGCATCCCGCGATCTCCATGAAAGCCGCCGCCACAAACGCAAGCACCGAGACCATTCATCATCCTCTTGGGTTTTTGCCAAGAACGGGCATTTCGCATTGCTTCAGGAACATCAACAAGATTGGGAAAGACCGGTGATGATCGTGCAATCCGCGGCACTTCCGCCGCCGCACGACTCAACGGAGCAGCCGCGTGCCAACAGCGTCAGTGTCTGCTCCAATGCGCGAAGCTCACGAATGCATAACCGGACAGCACCCAGTTGCACCGACGTGAGATCGCGAACCGCTTCGCATGGCGTGTGCTCTCTGTCCAGCAACTGGACAAGCGAGCGGATGTCGTTGAGCTTCAAATAAAGGTCGCGGCAACGCCGGATGAAAATCAGGCGCTCGATGGCGCCGGCCCCGTAATCCCGCCGCCCGCTCGCCAGCCGCGAAATTCCTGGAAGCAGGCCTTGGTCTTCGTAGAACCGAATAGCCGCGACACTGCACCCTGACCGTCTGGCGGCCTCACCAATGGCAATCACCATGCATCTTTTTCTTCTTGCTCCTCAAGCGGCTTGAGGATGTACGCATTCCCCATGCTTTACAAGTCAAAGCAAGAGAGATCTAAACTTTGAAAATGCAATGGAAATTTGTTGGATTTAGCGTTGCATGTGCCGCCTGCCGCCCCGCATCCGCCGGCACGGAACAGCATGCCGCGATGCCATCAGGTCAACGGCTCTCATCGCGCATTGCTCCTGGTGCGGGCGGCGGGACTCGAACCCGCACTCTCTTCACGAAAAACGGATTTTAAGTCCGTTGCGTCTACCATTCCGCCACGCCCGCCCAGAGCCCGTATCTACACGGGAGCGCCAAGGCTTGCCAGAAATTCGGCGATGCGGTGAACTGGCCCGGATTGGGCATTGGCGCGGTCAAAAGAATGCACCTGTCTGGACTGAAACAGCCCTCACGGCAATGTAGAGAGGCGCTCCAGCATCAGCGCGAAGAAACCATCGGCGTCGATGCGGCCGAGCACATTGCAGTTCTTGCGCCGCCCGGTCACATGCCACCAGTCGACCACCGTCATGCCGATGGTTTCGGGCGACATCAGTTCGATGGTCACGTTGCAAAGTTTCTGCTGGAAGAGATGCGGCGCCAACAGGAAGCCGGTGACGCAGGCATCATGGATCGGGCGGGCCTCGGTCGGGAATTTATGCGCGCCATAGCGGCGGAAGAAATCGGCCATGTTGGCCGCCTGCACCGCACTTCGCCTGCCGGCGGCGCGCAGGCTGTTGATCCACTCCACCGTCATCTGCGCCGTATAGGTGCAATCGATCGAGGCCATGGTGAGCGGCACGCCGCTTTCGAACACCACATGCGCGGCATGGGGATCGACAAAGATGTTGAACTCGGCCGCCGGCGTGGCGTTGCCGCCCTGGAAGAAACCACCGCCCATCAGCACCACCTCGCGGATGCGCGGGATGATGCGTGGCTCCAGCACCATGGCCATGCCGAGATTGGTCATCGGCCCCAGCGTGCAAACCGTCAACTCGCCTTCCGGCGCCGCCATGATTTTCTCGACGAGATAGTTGACGGCATGCTGGGCCTGCAGTGGCGTCACCGGGTCGGGCGCTTCAAGCCCGTCAATGCCGGTGGGGCCATGGACATATTCGGCCGTCTTGAGCTTCTTGACCATTGGCCCCGGACAACCGGCGAAGACCGGCACATCCTGGCGCCCTGCCAATTCCACGAGCTGCAAGGCATTGCGCGCCGTCAGCGCCAGCGGAACATTGCCACCGACGGTGGTGATGCCGATCACGTCAAGCTCGGCGGGAGAGCCCAGCGCAAACAGCAGCGCAAAGGCATCGTCCTGGCCCGGATCGGTATCGATGATGATCTTGCGTGCGCCCAAGGCTGGAGCCCCCCTGCAACTTCAATGCGGAGGGCGTTATGCCTCTGCCCGCGCTGGCTGGACCATACAGGCGTGCTGACCCGGTTCAAGCCTTGGCCATGCGCCACAAGCAGCCTCGCCATGCTCTTGTCAATGGGCTGATTTTGCGCGCAACATGCCCCCAAGGATTTTCCCAGGGCCGATGAGGACCTTCCCTTGACGACATTCCAGCAGCGCGACTTCGACGCGATTCCAATCCTCGATGTTTCGAAATTCCGCCATGGCGGCACCGCAGGCCTGGAGGCCATTGCCGAAGAGCTGCGCGGTTATCTCGAACATGTGGGCTTTCTCTATATCAAGGGCCACGGCGTGCCGCGCCACAGCGTCGAGGCGGTGCGCGAGGCCGGGCGCCGCTTCCACGCGCTGCCGCGGGAAGAAAAGCTCAAGATCAAGCTGGACAGGAATTTCCGCGGCTACATTCCCATCAACACTTCGACCATCGTCACCTCGTCGGTGGCGAAAGTGACCAAGCCCAACCAGAGCGAGTCGCTCATGCTGATGCATGAAGTGGCGGCCGATGATCCGGCGGCCACAGCGGGAAAGCCGTTGCAAGGGCCGAACCAGTGGCCGGACGAATCGCTGGTGCCGGGTTTCCGCGCCACCATCGAGACCTATGTGACGCAGATGACGGCACTTGCCCGGAATATGTTGGACGCGATCACCCTGGCACTCGGCATGCCGCGGGGCGCCATCGCAACGCCCTTCGACAAGCCGACGACCTTTCTCCGCCTGCTGCACTATCCCACTCAGCCCGAGGAAGACGGCCTCTTCGGCTCGGCACCCCACACCGACTATGGTTTCATCACGCTTCTCGCCCAGGACGGCGTCGGCGGGCTAGAGGTCAAGAACAAGGCCGGCGAGTGGATCGCGGCTCCGCCCATCGCCGATACCTTCGTCATGAATGTCGGCGACATTCTCGCCCGTTGGTCGAACGGCAGGTTTGTCTCGACGCCCCACCGGGTGATCAACCGCTCGGGCCGCGAGCGTTATTCGCAGCCCTTCTTCTTCGATCCCAACATGGAGACATCAATCGAGGTTCTCTCTTCCTGCGTGGCCCCGGGCCAGCAGCCAAACTACGCGCCGGTGATCTATGGCGACTATCTGATGGAGCGCATCGACAAGAACTATCAGGCCCGGAGCCAATCGGCCCCGGCGGCCTGATCGCCCGCTACGGCTACATTGACAATCGCTAAAAGGGAGAAATACAGTTCAGGTCACGGTTTGCCCGAGGCGGCGGCCCAAGGAACACCAGGCGCATCGACACCTGGACACAATCATAAACAGGAGGACGCAGATGAGACAACTCACAACCTATCTTGGAAGTGCCGCCGCAGCCATTCTGGCATTCGCACTGGCCGCCGGCGCGGCGGAGGTCAAGAAATCGCCCGAGGTCGCGGAGACCGGAATCCTGACGATTGCCAACACGCTCGAATATGCCCCCTTCGAATTCACCTCGGAAGATGGCAAGGCGGTCGGCATCAATATCGAGCTGGCCGAGGAAACAGCCAGGATGATGGGCGCCAAGCTCGATGTCCTGCGCATCCCCTTCCCCTCGATGATCCCCGGTCTCGCGGCGGGAAAATTCAAGGTCGCGTGGGAGACCTTTTCCGCCACCGAGGAACGCCTGAAATCGGTGGACTTCGTCATGTTCATCAAGTCCGGCATCGTGGCATCGGCCACGCCCGACAAGGCCGCCACTTTCCAGGGCGAGAACAATCTCTGCGGCAAGCGCGTCGGCGTCATTGCCGGTGCGGTATCCGAACAGATCGCCGATCGCCTGAACGACGAGTGCAAGGCCAAGGGTCTGACGGAACTTAGCAAGAAGATTTTCCCGGAAGGCAAGGACATCATCCAGGCTCTTCTGTCGGACCGTCTCGATGCCAAGCTCGATGACGCGACGGCGTCCGGCTATTTCGAGGTGACGAGCGGCGGCAAGCTCGTGGTGGTCCCGGGGCTCTACGACGTTGCGCCGCTTGGCGTGGCGATCCCCAAGGGCGACACGGCAACGGCCGAGATGCTGCGCGGCGCGTTGCAGACAATGATCGAGAATGGCACCTACAAGGCGATCATGGCCAAGTACGGCATGACCAGTGCGATGATCGAAGAGTCTTACATCGTTGATAGCGCCGACAAGATCCGCAAGTAACAATACCTGGATTCAGCGGGGCTCGATAACGCCCCGCTGTCCCTGTATTCCTGGATCAGTTCTTCCCGATCATTCTCGACAGGGAGCGGCATGAGCCTTCCGGATGCCAGAGTCCCAATCGAACGGCTGGTCGTCGTTCCACGGCGCCAATATGGGCTATGGATCGGAACCGCCGCGGCCCTTCTGGTTCTCTTCCTGATTTTCAAGACCCTTGCCACAAGCCCAGCCTTCGGCTGGTCGATTGCCGGCGGCTATCTGTTTCATCCCGCGATCCTTCGCGGGCTCGGACAGACGCTGATCTTGACCGTCACCATCATGATCATGTCGATCCTCATTGGTGCTGTTATCGCCATCATGCGCCTGTCGCCCAGCCGCATTCTCAATAGCTTTGCCAGCGCCTATATCTGGTTCTTCCGTGGCGCGCCCGCCCTCATCCAACTGATCTTCTGGTTCAACCTCTCGCTGGTGGTGCGCGAATTCTCGATCACCCTGCCGTTCATCGGCACCATCTTCTCGGTCAAGACCAACGACTTCATGACGCCCTTCGTATCGGCGGTGATCGCATTGTCGCTGCACGAGGCAGGCTACATGGCCGAGATCATCCGGGCCGGAATAAAATCCGTGCCCAGCGGCCAGACCGAGGCAGCGGGCAGCCTTGGCATGAATCACCGAATGATCCTGTGGCGGATCACCATGCCGCAGGCGATGCGCTTCATCGTTCCCCCTACCGGCAACGAAACCATCAGCCTGCTGAAGATGACCTCGCTGGTGACCTTCATTGCGGTGGATGACCTTCTCTACGCGGCGCAGAGCATCTATGCCCGCACCTTCGAGACTATTCCGCTGCTGATCGTCGTCGCCTTCTGGTATCTCTCGGTGGTGACGATCCTCTCGGTTGCCCAGTATTTCATCGAGAAATACTATGGCCGCAGCGATGTCCATCAGACGCGGCCGCCGAACTGGTTTCTCACCCGGGCCTTCGGCTGGCGGCGCGAGGTGCCGGGCTCATGACGACGAAAACCGAAAACCAGACTCTCTTCGGTGTGCCGGAAAACTCGATGGTCTTCTCCCGCAAACTGCGAAAATCCTTCGGGTCGAATGAAGTGCTGCGGGGCATCGATCTCAATGTGCCCGCCGGCACCGTTGCCTGCATCATCGGCCCGTCGGGTTCCGGCAAGAGCACCTTCCTGCGCTGCATCAACCACCTCGAGGAGGTCAATGGCGGGGTGCTACTCGTCGATGGTGAGTTCATCGGTTACGACTATCGCGATGGCAAGCTCTACACCGTCAAGGACAGCCTGCTGTGCCGGCGCCGGGCGGAGATTGGCATGGTATTCCAGTCGTTCAATCTGTTCTCGCACATGACCGCCCTGGAAAACCTGATCGAGGCCCCCATGATGGTCAAAGGCATTCCGCGCAAGGAAGCCCGGGAAACAGCTTTTGCGCTATTGGAACGTGTGGGCCTTGCCGAGAAGGCCCAATCCTATCCGCGCCAGCTCTCGGGCGGTCAGCAGCAGCGCGTCGCCATCGCCCGTGCCTTGGCGATGAAGCCAAAGGTTCTCCTCTTCGACGAGCCTACGTCCGCGCTCGACCCCGAACTTGTTGGTGAGGTGCTGGTTGTGATGCGCAATCTTGCCCAGAGCGGCATGACCATGGTAGTCGTGACCCACGAGATCGGTTTTGCCAGGGAAGCCGGGGACCAACTGATCTTCATGGATCAAGGTGTGGTCGCGGAATATGGCGACCCCCGGGACATGATCGCCAACCCCCAGTCACCGCGCACCAGGGATTTCCTATCGCGCGTGTTGTGAGCCGGTTTCGTTGGTTACTCTATATTCTTCGCAATTGGAGAAAACATGGCTGACTTACATCAATTGGGGAATTCAATTCAACAACGCCGTTACACCAGACGTCAGGTGAAGTGACCCATCTTCCTCCACATCAGTCATTTCGGCTTCCGGGATAACAAACTGGGGTGGGACAGGTCAAAACCAGTGGCAATTGGTATAAGGCCCTATTTCTTGTCTCCGCACTGGCCACGGCATATGCCCTGAAAATGCCATAACAGATTCTTGGTCTTCAAAAGATGAATCAGAACGGCCAAGCTAGGCCAGCGGCGGCAAGCGTCAAAACCAATTCAAGCCACTTGCCATTGCAAAGAAGATCACCGCAGTGACAGGACGTCCGGTATGGTTCATCGCGGGAGGCTAGAACATAAAAGGAACAATTTCCACGGTTCTGGTCACAATGCCGGCTCCAAATCTGGCCCCGGATCCCGCCAAGGTTACCACTCTCAATTGTTGAAATCCTGCAATTAAATAGTTTGGTGCGGCCAAGAGGACTCGAACCTCCACGATGTTACTCGCTAGCACCTCAAGCTAGTGCGTCTACCAATTCCGCCATGGCCGCACGCCAAGTGCCTGGAGACGGGGCGCTGTCTAACAGGGCCACTCCCATTAATCAACCCCTCGCTTCGGCGCGCCCGTGGTTAACCAATCCCTAACGCAATCCCCTCCATTTGCGGGCCGTCCTGAACGCCATCTCAAAGCCTCTTGGCTATTGTGGCCATAATAAGAAAACGAAGGGGCGTCACATGAAGATCAAGACCGCTGTGGGGGCGGCACTTCTGGGACTTCTCCTGGGAACGGCGGCGGCCAAGGCCACCGGCAACCAGGAAGGAGCAACAGCTAAGGAGCCGAAGAACCATTTCGCCGAGACCTACGGCAAGGCTCTGCCGCCGGTGGGATTTGTGAATTTCTGTGCCCGCAATCCGGGCGATTGCCGGGCAGACGGCGGCAAGGCGCTGAGGCTCGCCATGTCGCCGGAACGCTGGAACCTGCTCTACCAGGTCAACACCTACGTGAACGGCAAGATCGCGCCGGTCAGCGACCAGGATCTTTACGGCGAGCCCGAATACTGGGCTTACCCCTCGGACGCCGGCGACTGCGAAGACTATCTCTTGCTGAAGAAGCGCTATCTGGAAGGCTTGAACTTCCCGCCCGCGGCCCTGTTGATCACGGTCGTGCTGGACGAGAAGAACGAGGGCCATGCGGTTCTGACGGTGACCACCGACGAGGGTGACTTCGTCCTCGACAACCGGCGCAACGAGATCCGCCGCTGGG
>JANPCA010000151.1:0-3504 GCA_031430715.1 Hyphomicrobiales bacterium
TCACAAACCCAGAGGCTTCGAGTGACCGCGAACCATGGTTGCTGGCCCAATAGGCAGAGGGGATGCACCACAGCATCCCATCCGCTTTGACGACGACCGCCTGGACCTCACCGGACATGAGCAATTCCTTCAGCTTCGCGGTCCCCGCATCCGGCGATGGCATCCGGGTTGCCTCATCTCCGCCTGCGGCATTCCGCATTGCGTCCCCCGCACGGCTCCGAGCTCCTGCAATGGGCACCATCGATCCGAAATTGGCATGGCTAACCGGGGACATCTGCTGCGAAAGATCCACGCCCATCGAGCCTTCTGGTGGATGGATGGGCCACAGCCGCAACAACGCATCCCGATCCACCCGGACAAAGGAGAAATTGACGAAGCCGTGCTGGAGCACGGCAAAATCGTCGTCGGGCTTGAAGCGATAAACAGCAGCCACAAACTGGGTGTCTTGGTCACCGACCGCCCAGTCGAACCATTTGCAATTCAGTAGGTCATCGCGCGTAAGGTCGATCTCATCGCCGCGCGTCTGGGAGCCATCGAATGGCCTTCCGCGCACTGTCACCAACCCCGCTGAAGAGTAATTCGCAAGCTTCCGCCATGCCCGCTCCAGAACGTAGCGGACATGGTGATAAGATTGGCCCAGCATATTCAACGGCGGGCTGTTCAGAGTTTCAAAATCAATACTGTGGCGAAAGTGAATCCACATCAAAGCAGCGGTGAGCGGAACCCATGCCGCGGCGTCCGTAGGCGGCAAAACAGCCAAAGGCATTTCAGTCGAAGGGAAATGCTCCAGAACTGTATTAGTGGGAATGACCAACTGGGTCCATGATGACGAGCAATGGATCTGCCCTTCCCACCAAGTGCCCCCATCCTGCCGGGAGAACGTGCCGGCATCCCAAGCAGTTCGCGGGATGCGCTCGATCTTCTCTCCGTTCCGGCTCCCATAGGCAGACAGTTTGCCTTGGCAAAGAAGCTGATTGAGATTTAGGCGAGCTTTATCAATGATCTCGAAGCTAAGGGCAGGCGAGCCATTGACTGAGACCGTCAGGCTCGACAGGCTGGCGCCACATTCGCTTCCCGGACCAGATCGCTCTTGGAAGCCGGAAAGAACAGCGAAATCGCGTGAAGCAGTCCAGGCGACGACCTCCAGATAGCGCCACTCCACCAATTCCAGCGGGTCGAACTTCATGCCGAAGGCTGCGAGCGCGTGATCGGACAGCAAAAGATCGGGAACCCGGACGGGACCCTGCGATTTGCCCTCCCTCTCACCCATAGGTTCGTAATCAGCAACCATGAAATCCCCGCGACCATGGCCAGAGCATCCGGCAACACTGCAATTCTATGCAAGTCGCGGCGATTAGGCCAACTGCCGCTGCGGTAGGTCCGAGATGTTTGACCTGTCGGGCTTGGCCAAGGGCAAAGTCGCGGCGACGTGCCGTGCCCAAGCGTCAAGAGCTGCCCGCTTTTCATCCGTCCAATGGTGGCGCTGGTAAACGCCCGCCACGCCGCTCTTGGCTCCGCTGATATGATTCAGCACCGCTTCGGTGACTTCAAAACGGACGCCCAGCCGCTGCAATCCCGTGGCCAGCGTCCGCCGCAGATCATGCAAACGATACGGCGGCAGAATCACCTTCTCGCTATGGCGTTCGCCGCGTTCGGCAGCACGCTCCCGCATCCGCAAAAGCGCCAGTTGATCCAGTCGTGCCTTGGCCTTGGAAAAGCCACTTGGCGAAGTGTCACCAGTTGTGGAGAAGACTAGCCCGCGCCGTTTTTGTGGAAGAGAGCCCAGTATGGCCAAGGCTAGATTATTCAACGGCACCACATGCGCCTTGTCGTTTTTGGCCCGATCGGCGGGCAAAGTCCAAGTCCGTGTTGCCAGATCGAGTTCCGACCAATCCATTGCAGCCGCTTCTTCCCGCCGCGCGCCTGTGGCTATCAGCAACCGAAACATTTGACCAAACGGGAAGCCAAGCGAAGCCGATGCTTCCCACACTGCTGCCAGTTCCTCATCCAAAAGCACCCGGTCCCGAGCCTTCACTGCCGCTGGGCCGCTCATATCCGTCATGGGCGAGACAGCGAGGTCGCCGCGCTCAACTGCCCAGCGGAACATCTTGCGTAGCGTTGCGAAGGTCAATTTTGCCATGGCCGGCCTATCCGAAAGCCGTTCAATGACCGTTGAAATATCGCGCCGAGTAATCTCGGTGATAGCATGGCCCTTCCAGTAAGGCACGAAGTGCAATTCAAGCACCCGTTTGCCGTCGTTCCATGACGCCTTCCAATTGTCCTTCAAATACCGCGTCACGAACAAATCGACATAGCCTGCCGCCTCCAACGACACAGCATCGGTGCGTCGCCGCCTTTCAGCAAGCATCGGGTCATTGCCTTGGCTGGCCATGATCAACAGGCGTTCGGCCTCAGCCCGCGCTTTGTCTGCCGTCCACGGAGACCCATGTTGCCCGATGGTGAACCGCTTGGTCCGAGCTTCCCGCCCACCAACCCGATATTGCAGGATATAGATGCGACGGCCGGCAGGCGTCACCTTCACGCCAAAGCCCTTCAGTGTATCGTCCCACAGGAACAAGTCCCGCGCTCCTGGCAGCACACCCTCAACCGTCCGCTTCGTCACCTTGCCCATGCTGCCTGGACCTTTCTAGCAATCACCGAAATCGCAATTCCAGAAAGCTGGGCGCAACATCCTCCAAGCAATATATTGAATTTACATACTTTATGCAACAGTCGGCAACTCGGCGAAACATGCTATCGATAACTCTTAATCAGCGGGTCCCAGGTTCGAACCCTGGTGCGTCCACCATTTCTTTCAGATCATCAAACGGTCGCCCCGGGATGCGCCTCGAGTTCGTTAATCACGCGTGGTGGGCAGTGGGCGTGCCGATGTCGCAGAATGACGGCGCCAAGTTGCAGGCACAGCACCTAAGCAGGTTTGCGTGCGTACCACCCAAAGCCCGCGATTACGCCGTAGCAGGCTGCTGGCAAGGCAAGGGCAATCGCCAGGCTTCCGCTCGTATCAGCGACAATCCCGGTCAGCATCGGAATGACGGCGCCGCCGAATATCGCGACATTGAGGATGCCGGAGCCATCGGCTGCACGGGGGCCAAGCTTTTCGCAGGCCAGGCTGAAGATGGTGGGGAACATGATGGCATTCATCAATCCGATGCCGAGCAGGCTGTAGCCCGCGACCATGCCTGTCGATTGGGTGGAAACCGCCAGCATGGTCATGGCACCCAGCGCGACAACGGCAAGGCCTTTGCCCGGGCTGACCACGCGCAGCAATCCCGACCCGATGAAGCGGCCGATCATTGCGCCGCCCCAGTAGATGCCGATAAGCTTGCCGGCGCTCTGTTCCTCAAGGCCCATGACATGGGCCTGCCCCAGATAGCTGACGATGAGCGAGCCGATCGAAACTTCCGCGCCGACATAGAGGAAAATGCACATTGCGCCCAACCCGAACCTGGGGCGCCTCAACAGGTCGAGCCCGGCAAGCCCCGC
>JANPCA010000152.1:0-3355 GCA_031430715.1 Hyphomicrobiales bacterium
GCACCGTGGCGATGACCTGTGTCTCGTTTCTGAAGCCATGGACAAAGAGCGGGCGGATCGGCCGGTCGATGAGGCGCGAGATCAGCGTCTCGCGCTCGGTGGGACGGCCTTCGCGCTTGAAATAGCCGCCGGGAATCTTGCCAGCGGCATAGGTCTTTTCCTGGTAGTTGACGGTCAGCGGGAAGAAGTCGATCCCCGGTTTGGCGATCCGCTCGGCAACGGCGGTGGCCAGCACCGTGGTTTCGCCCCTGGAGGCGAAAATGGCGCCATCGGCCTGGCGCGCCACGCGGCCCGTTTCAAGGCGCAGCGTCTGCCCGCCCCAGGTGATTTCTTCAACGTCGATATTAAACATTTGGTTTTCCTCTTTCGCCCTTCGCCGCCGCTTTGATCGCGACTACCACCATTGTGGACGGCATCCCCCTTGGGCCGGATCGGGCCTGGCCCTATTGCCAGACCCGGATATGGGGACGCGGGCGGAAAATGTTTCCGCCCGCTCGTATGCGGACTTTACTTAGTTTGGAGTTATCCCGCCGGCGCTCAGCCCAGCCCACCCATTTTCCGTCACCCCAGCGAAAGCTGGGGTCCCGCTTCCTCCGGTCTCCGCGCGAGAAAGCTGGATGCCAGCCTGCGCTGGCATGACGGTGGAAGGGGATTGGTCTGAACGGGCCAGTGACACTAACGGCGGATTTCGAGACGCTTGATCAGGGTCTGATAACGCGCTTCGTCGATCCGTTTCAGATAATCGAGGAGCGAACGGCGCTTGCTCACCATGGTCAGCAGCCCACGCCGGGAATGGTTGTCCTTCTTGTGGGTCTTGAAGTGGCCGGTGAGATAGGTGATGCGTTCGGTCAAGATCGCAACCTGGACTTCCGGCGACCCGGTGTCGCCGGGCTTTGTGGCATATTCTTTAACGAGCGCCACCTTGCGCTCCGCGGTCATGGTCATTCGGCCATCTCCAGTAAAGGGTTCAAAGGATGAACAGACGCCTGGATTTAAGCATTCCCTGTTCCACAACGCCGATGCCAAGGGCTTTTCCGCCGCTTGTCACCAAAACCGCCGCTTCAGCGATGGGAGCACTTGCACCTCTGAGCAGGACGGGTTGTCCCTGTCTCAGGCGTTGGGCTTGGCCGCCATCGATGGCCAGTGCCGGGATGCCGTCCAGCACGGTCTCGATGGGCAGCAAGGCCCCGTCCATGGCGTTTCCGCCGGGGGCCTTATGGCTGAGTTCCTCAAGCTTTTCCAGAGAAATCATGTGCTCTTCGCGGAATGGCCCGACGGCGATGCGCCGTAAGCTTGAAACGTGGCCGAGGCAGCCGAGCACGCGGCCCATGTCGCGGGCCAGCGAACGGATATAGGTGCCCTTGCCGCAGGTGACTTCGAAAGTGGCATGGGAGGGATCAGGGATATCCGTGAGCTTGAATTCTTCGATCAGGACAGGGCGTTCGGCCAGGTTTGGGGGTTCCCCAGCGCGGGCCAGATCATAAGCCCGCTCGCCGTCGACCTTGATGGCCGAAAAGGCCGGCGGCCGTTGCATGATTTCGCCGGTGAAGTCTGAAAGTATCGACTCAATATCTGACTTCTCTGGTTTCGTATCGGATCGCGCTGAAACTTCCCCTTCCAGGTCGTCGGTGTTGCGCTCCTCGCCCCAGGCGGCGGTGAACCGATAGACCTTGCGCCCATCCATGGCATAGGACACCGTCTTGGTCGCCTCGCCCAGCGCGATGGGCAATAATCCCGAGGCCAACGGATCGAGCGTGCCGCCGTGCCCGGCCTTCTCGGCATTGAACAGCCAGCGCAATTTTCCCACGGCCTGCGTCGAGGTCATGCCCAGCGGCTTGTCGAAAGCCACCCAGCCGTGGACAGGTTGGCCGCGCTTTTTCATTGGAGGTTCACCTGTTCGTTCATCCTTTGGGCGGAGGTGCTCATTGTGGCTAGAGAAGCTGGATGCCAGCTTTCGCTGGCATGACGAAAATAGGGGGTATATTTGTTGTATTTCAATAATTTAGGCAACGCGACTATACCAATCTTCCGTCATGCCAGCGAAAGCTGGCATCCCGCTTTTTTGTCCAGTCCAGCAGCGGCGGTGAAATCGAAAGGTGCTTCGCCCGGTGTTACGGTTTGTCGCTCGGCACAGAACGCTCGTTCAAATCCAGAAGATCTGCGCCTTCGAACTTCTTGTGGAGGAAATCCTCCAAAGCTTCGATAAGAACGGCAGTTTTGGTTCGCCCCGACCTGGCCGCGATTTCCGCGAAGTCGCGTCCAAGCTGTTCCGGAACACGTACCGCTATCCTAGGCTTTGCCATGTCTTGTCCCCTAACGTCCGCGCCGCACAACTCATAAAAGGCGCTTTTCGATTATAAACCAAATCTCGCAGTCCCGCTTAGTCTTCCTTTTTCAAGTCCCGCGCCACTTCCGGGCTTTGCAGCAGTTTCTCGATCTTGCTAACGTAGTCCAGAGCGGTATCGACCCGAAATCGTATCTCCGGCGTGAACTTCATTTCAAGCTTGGCCGCAACCAGTCCGCGGATGTACTTCCTGTTGCGGTTCAGGGTTTCAAGAAGATAGTTGTCCTTGCCTTTCAGCAGCGTGCGCACAAAGGCCGTGGCGATCTTGAGGTCGGGCGATATCTGCACCTCGACCACCGTCGGCGTCAGCCGGTCGAGGTCTGGATCGCTGGCCTCGCCGCGCAGGAAAACCTCCGCCAGCGCGTGGCGGATCAGTTCACCAGCACGGAGTTGGCGTTGCGAGGGGCCTTGGGATTGCGCGTGTTTCATGTGCGAATGGCGAATGGCGAATGGCGAATGACCAAGAGGACTTCAAGAACCCCCATTCGCCATTCGCCACTCGCTTCTTCCTACTCCAGCTTGCGCTCGATCCGTTCCACGCGGAAGCACTCGATCACGTCGCCCGCGCGCATGTCCTGGTAGTTCTCGAAGGCCATGCCGCATTCCTGGCCGACTTGCACTTCCTTGACCTCGTCCTTGAAGCGCTTCAGCGTCGAAAGCGTGCCTTCGTGGATGACCACGTTGTCGCGGATGAGGCGCACCTTGGCGCCGCGCTGGACATTGCCGTCGGTGACCTGGCAGCCGGCCACCTTGCCGACCTTGGTGATGTTGAAGACCTCGAGGATCTTGGCGTTGCCGAGGAAGGTCTCGCGCATTTCCGGCGCCAGCTTGCCCGACATCGCCGCCTTGATGTCGTCCACCAGGTCATAGATGATGTTGTAATAGCGGATTTCGATGCCCGCCCGCTCGGCCGCGTCGCGCGCCTGGCCTGAGGCACGGACGTTGAAGCCCAGCACCACGGCGCCCGAGGCCTGCGCCAGGCCGATGTCGCTCTCGTTGATGCCGCCCACC
>JANPCA010000153.1:0-3146 GCA_031430715.1 Hyphomicrobiales bacterium
AGCAGATCGAAGCCCAGCAAAGCCGCATCGAGAGCATCGCCGAACATGCCTCGCGCAAGAAGCCGGGGCTGTTCCAGCGTCTGGCCAATGTCGGTCTTGGCCGCAAGGACGATCCGGCAACCGCGCAGCGTGAACCGACCATTGCCATGCAGCAGCCGCCGCGGCCGCAATTGCAGGCCAGGCCGCAGCCGCAACCAGCCCACCCGGAAAACCAGCTCGACGATGATCAACTGGAGATTCCGGCCTTTCTCCGGCGTCAAGCCAACTAGTTGAATTAACAAACAAAGTCTCAAACCCGGCGGCCACACTTCCGCCGGGTTTGGCGCATTTAACGCTAGCACAAGCAGGTGTTGGCTTTCGGCTTTTGCCAACGTAACAGTCGATTGGGGTCCGGCCATGCGAGTCGGATGTCAGGCCTTAAGTTGGAGTCCTCCGCAGTGCCGGTGAAAGGCAAGTTGGGTCAGGTTGTGGCCGCAGTCCTTGTGGCGCTGGCGCTGTCAGGCTGCGCCTCATCGATGCTGGACGGCTTGTGGGGCGACGACAGCACCGAAGCCGCTTCGGCGCAGCGCGGTGTGGGTGACGGGCTGGCCCCCGATCTTGCCACCGCCAAGGACGGCGAGGCCGTCGCCAAGCTCTATAACGAGGGCCTGGCCAATCTGAAGGACGGCAGCAACAAGTCGGCCATCAAGGATTTTTCCGAGGTCGAGCGGCAATATCCCTATTCGAGCTGGGCCACCAAGGCCATCATCATGCAGGCCTATGCCCACTACCAGTCGGGCAATTTCGACGACACGGTGGTCGCCGCCAACCGCTTTATCACATTGCATCCGGGCCACAAGGATGCGGGCTATGCCTATTACCTGATCGCCATTTCGAACTACAACAAGATCAGGGACACCCGGCGCGACCAGACGGCGACGCGCCAAGCGCTGGAAGCCCTTGAAGAAGTGGCGCGGCGCTTCCCCGGCACGGCCTATGCGGATGACGCCGCCAACAAGGTGGCGGTGGCGCGCGATCATCTGGCCGGCAAGGAAATGCAGGTCGGGCGCTACTACTACAGGCAAGGCAGCTATCTGGCCGGCATCAACCGCTTCAAGAAGGTGGTGACGGACTTCCAGAACACGTCACAGACGCCGGAGGCGCTCTATCGCCTGACGGAAGGCTACATGGCGCTCGGCATCGTTTCGGAAGCGCAGACGGCGGCGGCCGTGCTGGGCCACAATTATCCCAGTTCCGACTGGTACAAGGACGCCTATAGGCTGGTGTCGAGCGATGGCCAGGCGCCCGTCGCCAACGAGGAAAGCTGGATCAGCAAGGCGTTTGCCAGCCTCAATCCGCTTTAGGCGGGGGCCACCATCTCGGCTCCGCCGGCATCCTGTCGACAATTGTTTTCTTGATCTTTTTCTTGTTGTTCTGGTCTTGCTGCTGTGGCGCCGCGTTGTTCTGCCTGGTGGGGTGCTGCACCGGTTCCGCTCCGGAGCCGGACGGAATGCGGTCTTGAATTTTGTTGTGCAATTTCTGCGGCGGCCTGGACGGTGTGGCCGTCTTCTGCTGGTTTGCCGGTCTCGCCGTATTGAACTGGCCAATCGTTTGGTTCGGCTGCTCGTTCTTCAATATCGTTGATTGCTGGGGAATTTCGTCACCAGTCCCTGCGAATGGCCAGCTGCCGTCATTCCAGCGCATGACCACCTCCGTCAAAAGCGCCAGGACGATCACGCCCAGTAGGATCCGGTTGAAGAATGACCAGCCCAGCACGGCGGGCGGATTGGCTGGTTTCTCTTTGAAATCCGGCGGCTGGCTCACATATCCCTACCATTCCCAATGTCATCTCGCTTAGCGTCATCCATAGCCGATCCGAGGGCTTTTGTCGTGGCCTTACCCCCTCGCATCGGTTGCCGACTCTCCGCTATAAGAGGGCTATGCTCACCGCACTCTCCATCCGCGATATCGTCCTCATCGAGAAGCTCGACATTTCGCTTGAGCGCGGCCTCACCGTGCTGACGGGCGAAACAGGTGCCGGCAAATCGATCCTGCTCGATGCCCTCGGGCTGGCGCTGGGGGCGCGCGGCGACTCCAGTCTGGTGCGGGCCGGGGCGGAGCGCGGCGTGGTCACCGCCGCATTCATGTTGCCAAAAACGCATCAGGCCTTTGCCATCCTGAAGGAGCAGGGAATCGACGCCGAGGGCGAGTTGGTCATCCGCCGCATCCAGAATGCCGATGGCCCGAGCCGGGCGGCCATCAACGACCAGCCGGTGAGCCTCAATCTGCTACGCCAGATCGCCGTGGCGCTGGCTGAAATCCACGGCCAGCATGCCGATCGGGCGCTGGTCGATGTCGGTGCCCACCGCCGGTTGCTCGATGCCTTCGGCGGGCTTGACGCGGAAGTGCAGGAGGTCTCGGTCCTGTGGGCCAAGGCTGCGGCCGCCGAAGAAGCGCTACAGCAGCATCGCGCCCTCATGGAGCGCGCCGAGGCGGAGCGCGACTACCTCGAACATGCGGCGGAAGAGCTGCGCGCCCTCAATCCCATTCCGGGCGAGGAGGCAAAGCTCGCCGAGGCGCGCCAGATGATGATGTCATCCGAGCAATATGCCGATGCGCTGGGCGAGGCGGAAGAGGCGCTTGCCGGCGACGGCACGTCCGTTGCCCGTCTCAACGCCGCCTTGCGCAAGCTGGAGCGGCGGCGCGAGACGGCTGGCGGGCGGCTCGACCATGTCTGTTCAGCACTCGACCGGGTGCTCGCGGAGAGTGCAGAAGCCGAGCGCGCCATCGCCGAGGCGCAGCGGTCCTTCGTGTTCGATCCCCGCGATCTGGAGAAATCCGAGGAGCGCCTTTTTGCGCTGCGGGCGGCGGCGCGGAAATTCAAATGCACCGTCGACACGCTGGCCGATGTTCGTGAGCGCTTCGATAGCGAACTGAAAGCAATCAGCGACGGTGGCGGGCGCCTCAAGAAGCTCGGGCAAGATTGGAAGATTGCACGTGAAGCCTATGATATGGCGTCTGAAAAACTGTCCAACAATTCCAGGTACAAAAGCCACAGGTCCGAATACAGAAATAACGACTAAAGTTGTTGCAATCACCGCCATCGCGACTTCTTTAGTACCTTCAAGAGCTGCGTCGATTGGTTTTTTTCCCATTTCAAGATGTCG
>JANPCA010000154.1:0-4109 GCA_031430715.1 Hyphomicrobiales bacterium
GGGCGCGGCGTGCTGCTCGACGCGGCCCGCCATCGCGGCGTCGAATGGCTCGAACCCGGCGAAGCGGTGACCCGCAAGGAACTTGAAGACATCGAGAAGGCGCAAGGCGTGCACCTGGGCGAGGGCGATATTCTGGTCTTCCGTACCGGGCACCATGCCCGCCGCCTGAAACTGGGCGCCTGGAGCAATGACTATCCACCCGCCGGTGAGGGGAAGGCCGGGCTCCATGTCGACACCGTGCCCTGGATGCACGAGCGCCGCATCGCCGCATTCCTGCCCGATGGCGACGGCGAGACGGTGCCGAGCAACGTCGAGGACATGCCCTATCCCATCCACCCCCTGCAATTGACCGCCATGGGCATGCTGATCGCCGACAGCCTGCAGCTCGAGGAATTGGCCGCCGCCGTGACGGAGGAGGGGCGTTTCGAATTCATGGTCGTCGGCCTCCCCCTGCGCCTGCCGGGCGCCACCGGCACGCCATGGAATCCGATTGCCATCTTCTGAGGAGTCCAGTTTTCAGGCTGAGTTCCCGCGTCTTGCATTCTTGCTGGGGCCATGAAAGGTTGCTGAAGGTTCTCGCCGGGTGGTAATTGCAATTGGCGCAAAGCTACAGGGTTTTCATCTCTCATAGCTCCGAGGATCAGTGGGTTGCGGAGCAAATGGCGGCTTGTATCGAGCGCAGCGGAGCTCAGACGTTCCTGGATATACGTGATATTCCGAAAGGTGCCGATTTCCATGCCGTGATCAAACGTGAAATGCCCGGGTGCCGGGAACTTGTCGCCCTCTTCACGCCCTGGTCGGTCAATCGCGCCTGGGTGCGCCATGAAATCGGGATGGCAGATGCCCTGAATCTGCACTATGTATGCGTAATGTATCATGTCAGCCTTAAAGACCTCGATCGCAACGGCGGCAGGGGACCGATCCATGAAACCAACCTCGCGAATTTGAACGAATTCCGCGTCTATCTGGATGAACTGCGCAAGAGAGTGGAGAGTGCAAGATGACAACGCGCGTATTCCTGTCTTACTCTCTGCTCGACAGCGAATTGGCCAACGAGATTGCGGGTATGTTGGAGGGGCTGGGACTAAAGGTAGTCAATCCAACCGAAGCCGTCAGTGACGGCACGATTTTTCAAGACACCCTGAGGGAAGCGATCAAGAATTCGGATGCGATGCTTGTCGTTGGCAGTGCCGACTCGTTGGCATCGTCCTGGGTGAACTACGAAGCGGGAATGGCCGACGCGCTCGGCAAGAAGGTGGTCGTCGCGAATGTCAGTTCGGAGCTATTGCCGGTCGATTTGTCCTGGGCGAGAGAGGTTCCCGTTGATCCCAATCATATCAATCGGTCTTCCAAAGGCCTCTCACTGGCGTTGGCAATGTAGTCTCGGGCTGGTTCCAGGGTGAAAAATGAAACGCTTTGCCGGAAAGGTCGCCCTCGTCACCGGTGCCACCACGGGCATTGGCCAGGCCACGGCCGTGCGGCTGGCCTCCGAAGGGGCGCTGGTCGCCGTAAACACCAAGCCGGGCATCTCCGCCGATGAGACCCTCGCCAAGGTGAATGCCGCAGGCGGCGAAGCCTTCGCCATTGCGGCCGACATGCGTGATCCGGCGGCAGTGACAGCCATGGTGAAGGCGGCGGCGGCGCGCGGTGGGCGCCTCGACTACATCGTCTCCAATGCCGCCATCAATCCCTTCATGCCCTGGGATGAGACCCGGATCGAGGACTTCAACGAACTCTTCGAGGTCAATGTCCGCGGCAGTTGGGTGGTCTGCACCGAGGGCGCCCGGCAGATGATCGCCGAAAAACACGGCGGCGCCATCGTCATGATCTCCTCGATCTCGGCCCATGTGGGCTCGCCCACCCAGGTCGCCTATTGCGGTACCAAGGGCGCCATCACCATGCTCGGCAAGGCCCTGGGCTCGGTGCTCGGCAATCACGGCATCCGTGTCAATGTGGTGGAGCCGGGTGCGGTCCGGACCAACATGAGCGCCCCCATGTTCGAAATGCCCGAGGTGCTGAAATATTATGTCGACCGCATCCCGCTGCATCGCGTTGGCGAACCATCGGAACTGGCCGCCACCGTCGCCTTCCTGCTCTCGGACGATGCCAGCTATGTCACGTCCGCCTCGCTCCTCGTCGACGCGGGCTTCATCGTCAACGCCGAGTTATAGCGGCGGGAGTTTGCCCATGGCTTCCTCCGCGAGACGGCGGTCAGGTGTTTGCACGAAATACAGCGTATCGTCCTTGACGAACACGTAGAGCGGCCCTTGAGCAAGTTGCCCCGGGCCGCCGATCTGCGAGATCATCTTCCCAGCCATCATCTCCTCGGCAAGGCTGAGAGGCGTGGCACTGGACGCCTGCACAGCTGCCCGAAAGGCCGGCAGGAGCGCTCCGGTGCCGGCTCCCTTCACCTGCCAGAGTCCCACCGCAGCCTTGAGGCCGCCATTGGAATAGGCGCTCGCCAGGCTGAAATCGGCGCGGGCCTTGCCAAGGGCTTGCAGAAACGCATCGAACGCCGTGCTGTTGGTGCCGAGGTCGGTTCCCGCCTGACTTTCGATGGTCAACGCCACGCCGCCCAGCGTCTGCGGCAGGAGGGCCTCAAGGGCAGGGTCGGCATGCCGCCCGGCGGCCAATCCCGCGCCTGCCAAGAGCAACACCACGAGCGCCGCCAGCCAGAACCGCATCACCCTGTCTCCACCTCCCCAGGCCATATGTGGATCGTCCCTTCGATCGAACGGCCCGGCTCCAGAATCCTCACGCCATGGCCATGCACCCCCGCCGCCATGCGGTTGAAGCCGTCGTTGGCGTTGCTGACCGGCTCGACGCAGACATAGGGATAATCCCAGGCGCTGTAGATTTGCAGTTTGTCCAGCGCGCCATCGGCGGTGATGACCGTCCTGTGCCCATCGGGAGCAGTCAATTCGGCCCGCCCGTCCCAGCCCTCATAGAGCCGGTCCACAACCATTCCGGAAACATCCGGTCCGTCCCGGAAACGCAAGCCCTCGATCATCGGTCCGCAGCCTTCATTCACCGCCTCGGGCGCGTCGGCGGGCCAGACCCCCACCGCGTCAAAGCGCAACCTTGTTCCCGGCAGCTTGGGAAAATAGGGGTGATAGCCAATTCCGGCCGGCATCGGCCGGTGATCGCGCGAGATGACGCGCAGTGCAATTGACAGTCCGCGTTCCGACAAGGCGTATTGGATTTCTCCCCGCCAGCGGAACGGGAACGTTCCCGGCCCAGGCACGTGCTCGATCTCCAGGAGCAACGATCGCTCCGTCTGCTCGCCGATGCCAAAAGAAGCGATCCAGCCGTCACCATGCGTTGCGGTCGGTTCCTCGCGGACGGTGCGGTCAAGCGGGTAACTCACACCCTGGAATGTGAAGCCCGTCCCGAACAGCGGGCCTGAATATGGCATGAGGGGAAACCCCGCGAACTCATAGACCTTTGGGTCGTGGAGCACGCCCGCGGGCGTCGGCCGCAGGATATCGCGTCCCGCGCAACGGAAGGAAACAATCCTGCCGCCAAATTCCGGCGCCACGGCGAGGCGGAAATCTCCACAAACCAATGTGACGAGAGGCCCCGTCGCACCGGGCTGGCGGAATCTCGTCATCAGCGGGCGGCAATCGAGGTCGTCAACATGGGGCGGCAATCCACTACGGCGGCGATGTGCCAACCCTATTCTCCACGCAAGACGATGGCAACCGCCTCAGCTTCGCGGCCCCGGCTCAATGTGTTCCGCCCTGCTGCTCCACAGCCGGCAAACCCCGCGAAATCGTCGAGATCGATCTGGACGGCCCCAAGCAGGATGAGGTCCTGGTCGAGATCAAGGCAACAGACGTTTGCCACACCGATGAATTCACCATTTCCGGCGCCGGCTCTTCATTCAATCCAGCCCACCGTCTCGTCGACCAGTGCGCCGAGAGTGAACCGCCCCGGCAATCCCGGCTATTCGATTCACACAATTCCGGCTGTCATTTGCGCTCCATATTTAACGGCGTGATATTTCTGGAGGCCTCTGGCCAGAGTGGCAGGGCCTGGCTTGCTGTAGTATCCCGTCCATGCTCCGAGCCTCGCGATGACCCGTGTTGCAAAGGCCAGTGTATCGGGTG
>JANPCA010000155.1:0-9206 GCA_031430715.1 Hyphomicrobiales bacterium
CCATCGGCTTCCAGGCCGACATGGCGCACACGCTGCTTTACACCATGGGCTACAACGCGCCCAAATCCCGGCTGCTGCCTGCGAAGTTCGACTGGAAGAGCAAGAAGACCCTCGATGAAGCGCTGAAGAAAATGACCGATGCGCTCCGGCCCTGGACCATTGATTTCCATGTGGCGCAGAATGACGGCACCGTGAAGGGTCTGGGCTATCACGACAAGACCGGCCATCACTGCGAAGTCGATGACGGACAAGGCAAGCTCAACATCACCAGGCATGCCGGCTATTGGCTGAAAGACCGCAACGGCGAACTGACCAAGGCCTTCCGCCACATCTGCTGGGACGGCTGCATGTTCCCGCCCGAGGTGATGATGAATCCCAAGACCTGGAACAACATTCTGGGCGCCATGATCAAGGTCCGCGACAAGCACGGTTGGGTGGCTTGAGATGGCAAAAAAGACACTCAACATCGGCATGGTTGGCTATGGCTTCATGGGCCGCACCCACTCCAATGCTTTCGCGCAGGCCGGACACTTTTTCGATCTCAAGCATCAGCCCGTTCTGAAAACCATCTGCGCCCGCGACGGCGCCAAGGCCAAGGCCTTCGCCGAACAATGGGGTTATGAATCGAGCGTTACCGACTGGCGCAAACTCGTCGACGACAAGTCGATCGACCTGATCGATATCGCCAGTCCCAATGATACGCACATGGAGATTGCCATCGCCGCCGCCGCAGCGGGCAAGATGGTGATGTGCGAGAAGCCGCTGGGCCGCTCCGCCGCTGAATCGAAGAAGATGGTTGACGCCGTCGAGAAGGCCAAGGTTGCCAACATGGTCTGGTATAACTACCGCCGTGTTCCCGCCGTGACGCTGGCCAAGCAACTGATCGACGAAGGCAAGCTCGGCAAGATCTTCCACTACCGCGCCAAGTTCCTGCAGGACTGGACCATCTCGAAAGACCTTCCCCAGGGTGGCGCCGGGTTGTGGCGCCTCGATGCCGGAGTAGCGGGTTCGGGCGTCACCGGCGATCTGCTCGCCCATTGCATCGACACCGCCATGTGGCTGAACGGCGGCATCAGGACCGTGTCGGGCATGACCGAAACCTTCATCACCGAGCGCCATCACAACATCACCGGCAAGACCGAGAAGGTCGGCATCGATGATGCCTCACTCTTCCTCGCCCGCTTCGACAATGGTTCGCTCGCCAGCTTCGAGGCGACGCGCTATGCCCGTGGCCACAAGGCGCTCTATACCTTCGAGATCAACGGCGAGCACGCCTCGATCTCCTGGGATCTGCACGATTTGCATCGCCTGCAATATTTCGATCACCGCGACGAGGGCCGGGTGCGCGGCTGGCGCTCGCTGCACATTTCCGATGGCGATCACCCCTATATGGCCAAGTGGTGGGTGCCCGGCCTGCAGATCGGCTACGAACACAGCTTCATCCACCAGGCCGCCGATTTCATCGATGGCCTCGAGACCGGCAAGCCCGCCGCGCCCACCTTCCGTGACGGCCTCGCCACGGATCTGGTGACCGATGCCGTTTTGCGGTCCGCCAAGACGGGACAATGGGAGAATGCCAAGGGATAGCAGGGATTTGCACGAATATTAAGCGGACACCTTTCACCGATTTAACGTGAGAGGCGTCTTGCAAAACCCGAGAGACAGGATAGTCTTGCGCGAAATAGAAAAAAGCCAATGGCCACAGGCCAGGGATCGGGAATGACAGTAAGCGACAGCCAAGCGGTGCGCCTTTCGGGGATTTCGAAATCCTTTGGGAAAGTGCGCGCGCTGAGCAATCTGTCTTTCGATGTTCCCGAGGGCCGCTTCTTCGTGCTCTTCGGGCCGAGTTCCGTCGGCAAGACGACCACGCTGCGCACCATCGCCGGGCTGGTATCCGCCGATTCGGGCCGCCTCGAAATCTTCGGCCGCGACGTGACGACGGCACCGATCGCCGGGCGCGGCGTCTCCATGGTGTTCCAGTCCTTCGCACTTTATCCGCATCTCACCGTCTACGAGAATTTTGCTTATCCCTTGCGCGAGGAGAAAGTGGCGCGGGACGAGATCGACAAGCGGGTGAAGGAAACCGCGGCGATGCTGAAGCTCTCAGCCCGTCTTGAGCGCAAGCCCAGCACGCTGTCGGGCGGCGAGCAGCAGCGCGTGGCACTCGGCCGCTCGCTGATCCGCAGACCAAAGATTCTTCTCCTCGACGAGCCGCTCACCAACCTCGATGCCAAGCTACGCCATGACATGCGCGCCGAGTTGAAGCGCCTGCACCGCCAGTTCGGCATGACCATTGTTTATGCCACGCCGGACGAACTCGAGGCCCTCTCCATGGGCGAGGAAATCGCCGTGATGCGCGATGGCGCGGTCGTGCAGCGCGGCACGCCTGATGAACTCTATGACTCCCCGGCCGACACCTATGTGGCGGGCAAGATCGGCTCGCCGCACATGAACATGATCAAGGCGAATATCGCCAGCGACCTTGCCTCCTTCGATACGCCGCTCGGCCGTCTGCTGCCGGCCCGCAAGGTGAAGACCGCCAATGCCGGCGAGGCGGCCCTGATCGGCATCAGGCCGAGCGATCTGCGCATTGCCGGGCAGGGCGATCCCTTCATCCGCTCGACCATTCATTTGCTCGAACCCTTGGGCGATGTGACCGTGGTGTCGGTCGAGGCCGGCGGCGAGCAGCTGCGCATGGTGCTGCCCGAGTCTACCGCCATAGCCATGAAACCCGGCGACGCCGTTCCGATCGCCATCGATTCAGCCAAGCTCCACATCTTCCGCGCCGCCAGCGGCCAGGCTATGGCCTGACGTGAACGGCCTGAAGCAATCCGGTTCACAATGGGAGGACACCTTACGATGACCGCAATGACGAAACTGAAAGGGCTGGCGGCGACGCTAAGCTTTGTAACCCTGCTGATGGCCGGCGGCGCGAACCTCGCGTCCGCCGAGGACGTGACGCTCACCATGGCGGTGCCCGACTGGCCGCCGACGCGCATCATGAAGAAGATGTTCGACGAGCAGTATAAGTCGAAGACCGGCAACAAGGTTATCCTCGAAGTCGACTTCATTCCGTGGCCGGACTTCTACACCCGCGTCAATGCTTCGCTCACCTCCGGCGAGCAGAAGTATAATTTCGCGGTGTCGGATTCCCAATGGCTCGGCGCCTTCATCGAGGGTGGCTATTTCCGCAAGATCAACGATCTGATCGATGCCGATCCGGGTCTGAAAGCCACGATGGATTCGATGCATCCGTCGATCGTCGCGGCCTATTCGACTTATCCGCACAAGACGCCGAACTACTACGGCTTCCCGCAGATGCCCGACGTTCTGGTGAACTATGTCCGCAAGGACATCCTCTGCCACGAGGACGAGCAGAAGAACTTCATGGCAAAATTCAACAAGAAACTGCCCTGCACACCCGAAGAACTCGACGACATCGACTGGGACATGTTCGAAATGGTCGGCCAATTCTTCCAGCGCAAGAAAGGTGATATGCTGGCCGGTGCTCCTGCCGACGACGATTTCTACGGCATCGCCTACCAGGCCGGCAAGGGCTATGACTTTTCGACCAGCCAGATTCACACTCTGATCTGGCAATTCGGCGGAAATATCTGGGATGAGACCCAGGTGCCCACCGGCCAGGCCGAAGGTGTCGTCAATTCCGAAGCCTCGATCAAGGGTTTTGACCGCTTCCTGAGTCTGATCCAGTACATGCCGCCGGTCGCCAAGACCGGCACCATGGACATCTTCAAGTCGGACGAGTTGTTCCGTGAAGGTAAGGTGGCCATGAACGTCAATTGGATCGGCCTTGGCGAGGCCTCGCTCGATCCGAAAACCTCCAAGGTATCCGATAAGCTCGCCTTCGGCATGGGACCTGGCCTGCGTGGAGCGGATGGCAAGATCGTGCGCTGGCATCAGATTGGCGGTCAACCCTTCGTATTGACAACATGGACGACCGACACCCAGATCAAGGAAGCGGTCGATTTCGTGAAGTGGTGGCTGTCGCCCGATATCCAGAACCAGTTCGCAGCGGGCGGAGGCCAGTCTGCCATCAAGGCTGTGTACGAGGATCCGAAATACGTGACCTATCGCCCGTGGAACCGCGCCTGGGCCGCCAGCCTCGAATGGCAGAAGGACATGTGGCATGTGCCGCAGTTCTATGACCTGCTCACCCAACAGCAGGACCAGTACGATCTCGCCATCACCGGCAAGCAGGACGCCAAGACGACGCTCGATAACATCGCCAAGTATCAACAGAACCTGCTCAAGGAAGCAGGCCTGATTCAGTAACTTGAACAAGGACGCGCGCCGCAATGCGCGCGTCCCTTTCTCTTTCCGTCATCCCGGCGAAAGCCGGGACCCATGGTTCGAGATGCTCGAACTTTTCAATTTTGAGAAACTGTCTTGCGCGAGAAATGGGTCCCGGCTTTCGCCGGGATGACGGACACGAGGGGCACCGAAAGACGATAGATGACAAGCACCACTGAAACCGATACGCCCTCATTGCTCGCCTTTTCACCCGACAACTGGAAGCTTGCGATCGTTACCGGCCTCGCCGTGTCGATCATCGCCATGGCGGCGCTGCCGGCCGCCGTGTCGTTCTGGGTCACCGGTGTCATGGTGGCCATCGTGGCGCTCACCTTCGTGGTCAACGCCTACCGCCGCCACTATTACGGCGGGCTGCTGGTCTCGCCCGCCATCGCCTTGCTCTTCGTCATGAATATTTTCCCGCTGCTGTGGTCGCTGGGCCTGTCCTTTTTCGCCTATCAGTCGAACCAGCAGACCATTCGTTTCATCGGCCTCGGCAATTACATCAAGCTGCTGACCGACGATCTGAAGGCCCCCGAACTCTGGGCCAACTTGACCAACACGGCGATGTTCGTGGTGTTGACGGTGATCGCCCAGATGGTCACCGGCTTTCTCCTGGCCCTGCTTTTTGCCAAGCAATTCCCTCTACGCAAATATCTGCTGATCCTGGTGCTGACGCCGATGATGCTGTCGGTGGTCGCCGTCGGTGTGTTCTTTTCCTATTATTTCGATCCGACCTTCGGCCTCCTAAGTTATGCGGTCAAAGTGTGGACCGGCGGCGAGCAGTTCATTCTGTTCTCCAGCAAGATCGGCGCGGTCACCGGCATCGTCTTCGCCGATGCCTGGATGTGGTCGCCCTTCGTCATGCTCCTGGTGCTGGCCGGCCTCGTGTCGGTGCCGAAATATCTCTATGAGGCCGCCGCCATCGACCGCGTCGCTGGCTGGCGCCGCTTCTGGACCATCACGTTTCCCTATATCCGCGGCCAGCTGATGCTGGCCCATCTGTTCCGCACCATCGAGGCCTTCAAGATGGCCGATCTGGTGATCCTCTTGACCAAGGGCGGCAACGATACCATGACCATTTCCTACCATGTCATCCGCATCGCCAACGAGCAGAACAAGACCAGCGAGGGTGCCGCACTCTCCTATCTCTTGCTCTTCGTGGTGATCGTGCTGACCAACCTCTATCTCTATCTCGCCAACCGCCGCGCGCATGGGGCATGACCATGGCTGAGAAAGCTTCGATCTGGGAGGCGATGGGTTTCCGCAAGGCGAGTGGGGTGGGCGAGGCCGGCTGGGGCCATACGCTCCTGGCCGCCGTCATCAGCCTAATTTACTTTCTGCCCGTCCTCCTTATCATCATCACCTCCTTCAAGCTGCAGACGGAAGCATTGGCCATCCCGCCGAAATTCTTCCCCACCAGTATTTTCGGGCTGATCCCCGATGCCTTCGTCTTCACGCCGACGCTTGAAAACTACACGTCCGTGTTTTCGCGCTCGATGGTGACGGGCGGTGCCGCTGAGAGCACCGGCTTCGACCGCTATTTCTTCAATTCCATTCTCATCGCCAGCGTCTCCGTGCTGCTGGCCCTGGTCATCGGCACCCTCGCCGCCTATGGCTTCTCGCGCTATCCCTTGAAGGGCAACGATACTTATCTCTTCATCATCCTGACCACCCGCATGCTCCCCGCCATCGTGGTCATCATTCCGGTGATCCTGATGTTCCGCGCCATGGGCCTGTCGGGCTCCTATGCCGGCATCATCCTGCTCTATACGGCCTTCAATCTGCCCTTCACCATCTGGATGATGAAGAGCTTCTTCGACGAATTGTCCCTCGACGTCGAGGATGCGGCCCGCATCGATGGCTCGTCCGAAGCGAGGGTCTTTTTCAAGATCTGCCTGCCGCAAGTGGTGGCGGGGCTTGCCGCGACCTTCGTCTTCGGCCTGATCCTCACCTGGAATGAATTCCTCTTCGCGCTGCTGCTCACCGGCGTCGATACGCGCACCGTGCCGGTCGGTATGAACCAGGCGGTGGCGGGCGGCGGCATCGGCGTGCTCTGGGGCTTGCTCGCGGCCATCGAAACCCTGTTCCTGATCCCCGTCTTCCTTGTTACGTTCTTCCTGCAGAACCACCTGCTGCGTGGCGTCACCTTCGGTACCGTGAAACGCTGATGTCCACGATCGAAATCAGGAAAGTCACCAAGCGCTACGGCGACTTCACCGCCGTGCGCGACGCCGATCTGTCGGTGAAGGCGGGCGAGGTCGTCTGCCTGCTTGGCCCCTCGGGCTGCGGCAAGACGACGACGCTGCGCATGATCGCGGGGCTTGAGCGCGCCACGGCGGGCGACGTTATCATCGGCGGCCGCCGCATGAACGAGTTGAGCCCTGAGAAGCGCGACATCGCCATGGTGTTCCAGTTTTACGCGCTCTATCCGGCACTCAACGTCGGCCAGAACATCGCCATGCCGCTCCACTACGAGAAGCTGCCGAAGGACGAGCAGGCCAGGCGCGTCATGAAAGTGGCGAAAATCCTGCATTTGACCGAGGTGCTGGACCGCATGCCGGGCCAGGTCTCGGAAGGCGAGAAACAAAGGAACGCGGTGGCCCGCGCCATCGTCCGCGATCCCAACTGCTTCCTCTTCGACGAACCCCTGTCGCGGCTCGATGTCGAACTGCGCCATTCCATGCGCGGCCAGATCAAGGAAGTGCTCTCGGGGCTTTCCAAGGCCACCGTCATCGTCACCCACGATCAGCTCGAAGCCCTCACCATGGCCGACCGCATCGCCATCATGCGCGACGGGTTGATCGAACAGGTGGGAACCCCGCACGAGGTCTTCGCCAAGCCCGCCAATGTCTTCGTGGCGAGTTTCATCGGCACGCCGCAGATGAACCTCGTCGAGGTGGAACTCAAGAGTTTCACCGCGGGCAAAGCCTCCGTGGTCATGGCCGGCAACAGTCTCGATATCGCCGCCGATCCCGCCGTGTCGCGGCTGAAACCGTCCAAGATCATGGTCGGCATCAGGCCTCGCGCCTTCACCGCAACGTCCGAGAGGGCCAGCGACACCATCGCCGCCCAGGCCGAACTGATCGAACCCATGGGTGCCGAAACCCTGATCCATGCCCGCACCCAGACCGGCGGCGACATCCGCGTCGTGGTGCCGCGCGGCATGCGCGTGAAGGTCGGCGAGGCCCTGCATCTGCGGCCCGACCCGAAACAGACGCATTTCTTCGGCGAAGACGGAAAGGCGGTCAGGGCATGAACGGCAACCGCCAGGAGGGCATGTCGCGGGACCAGGCGTTGCGCGTCGAATTCTTCATCATCGGGCTCGGCATCTTCGCACTGATCCTGATCTTCCAGCCTTTCAGCATCACGCTCTTTGCGATTGGCTCAGGGCTGGTCGTGCTGGCGGGCCTCGTCAACAATCTGCTGCCGCTCGCCCAGACCGGCGTCAAGACGCGGACCATCATCACGGTTGCCATGGTCGTCGCGATGATCTTCTGCATCGTGCTGCTGGTCTCGATCAGCGCCGCCCATCTTTTTGGCGTGTTCTTCCTGAAACCGCCGGACCCCAACACCACGGCTGGAAAGATGCAACTGGCGACACCGCTGTTCTACCGGCAGCCCCTCGTCTGGGGCATCGCGGGCGTTGCCGCCGTGCTGGCTGCCATCATCACCGCCAGAAGCAAGGGAAGGACCGGATCATGAGATTTGCTGGCCGCCGCGCCGTCGTCACGGGCGGATTGTCGGGGATCGGCGAGGCCGTGGCCAGGCGCATCGCGGCCGAGGGCGGCAAGGTGGCCATCTGGGACATGCAGGGCGGCATCAAGACCGACATCGCCAACTTCGACTCAGTCCAGTCCGCCGCCGCCGAAACCATCAGGCAACTCGGCGGCATCGACATCCTGGTGAACAGCGCCGGCATCGCCGGGCCGACCGCCACGGTCGTGGATTTGAAACTCGAGGACTGGCACCGCACCATTGCCATCAACTTGAACGGCACCTTCTTCACCAACCGCGCCGTGGTGCCCCACATGCTGGCCCAGAACTATGGCCGCATCGTCAATATCGCGTCAATCGCCGGCAAGGAAGGAAATCCCAATGCGTCGGCCTATTCGGCCTCCAAGGCGGCGGTGATCGGCTTCACGAAATCATTGGCCAAGGAATTGGCCAAGAGCAACATCACGGTCAACAGCGTGACGCCAGCCGCCGTGCGCACCCCCATCTTCGACCAGATCCCGCAGAGCCACGTCGACTTCATGCTGTCAAAAATTCCCATGGGCCGCCTGGGCAAGGTCGAAGAAGTGGCAAGCCTCGTCTGCTGGCTGGCCTCCGAGGAATGTTCATTCTCGACAGGAGCGGTCTTCGACGTCTCGGGCGGCCGCGCGACCTATTAGAGAATGAAGTCGAGGGCCGTGAGCGCCGTGGCCGCGTAGTTGCTCAGCACGATTTCCATCTCGGCACCCGTCGTGCCGCTCGTATTCATCGAAATGATCGTGTCGGCGCCGGACTGGGCCACGCGGATCTGTCCCGGTGCCGAGAAGCCAGCCGTTCCGATGAACGTGAATGCGTTGTTGCCGAGCAGACTGGCATTGGCATCGATGGCCGAGAGATCGATCTTTTCCTTGAAGGTGTAGTCCGTAATGGTGTCGCGCTTTACCCCAACCGGGGACGAGGACACGGTTTGAAAGACAAAAATGTCCAGGCCGGCGCCCCCGGTCACCGTGTCCTTGCCGGTCCCGCCATTCAGAACATCCACCCCGCCGCCGCCGCTGAGCACGTCATTGCCGCCGCCGCCGCTCAAGCCATTGGCATTCTTGTCCCCGGTGATCGTGTCGGCACCCGAACCGCCAATAACATTCTCAATTGATCCGAAAATTTGATTACCCTGGCCAAGG
>JANPCA010000156.1:0-10650 GCA_031430715.1 Hyphomicrobiales bacterium
CAAGGAAGTGGTGGCGAGGTTCGAAGGCCACAAGAAGGAGCAAGAACGGCTCGAAGAAGAGAAGAAGATGTCCGAACTGGCCCTGGCGGAGAAAAAGGCTGAATTGGATAGTCAGAAGCGCGAAGCGGCCGCCAGGATAGAAGCCGAACGAAAAGAGCAGGAGCGCCTTACAGCGCTGCGGGGGCTGGTTGCCGGTATTCCCACCGACGCTCCCGAGAACGGCCTTGGTCTCTCGATAATCGTAGCTCGACTTGGGGACCGGCTTGACAAGGCCGCAGCGGAGTATTTATCCAGTGCGCTGACGCGAGCAGCGCCGGAGCATTTTCGTGTTTTTCCGAACATGTTCGCGCCAGGCTTCGTCGATAACGGTCACTTTGCCCGCGTATTCGCTGGGAACGCCATGTTTCTCAAAGAGGCTGGAATTTTTTCTCGCGTTCGGTTTTTGGCATTGGGAACGGTTGGCTCGGACTGTAAGCGCGATGTTACGGCTAGCTCGATCCAAATTTGCGTGATAACGTTTTCGTTCAAAATCTTGGGTGAAGGTGGAACGGTCGTCGCCAGCGAGACAATATCGGAGAACGGCCCTGGATTCAGCGACAATGGCGCCGTCCAGCGTGGCGTTGACTTACTGGTGGAGCGGCAGAGCAACAAATTCTATCCGGCAATGGGGAGATGATCGTGATCGTCGAATTCTTGAAGCGTGGTTTCGCTGCAGCGCTTATGTTTGTCTCTACTGCGATGCTTGCAACTCATTCATCGGCCCAAACCGTCAATTCCGTCGAGGACGGTCTAAGGCAACTCGCGCAGACCATTGTCGAAAAGTCATCAGCGGCGGAACTGACGCGGATCGCTGTCCTCCCGTTTCCCAATGCGGATGGCTCCTGCAGCGTTCTCAGCACTTACCTCGTCGATGAATTGATTCTCAGTCTTTTTTCGCTGCCCAAGTCCCGCATCGAGATCGTCGAGCGGTCCCAACTTGAGGCACTGTTGGCGGAAATGCAGATGGGCGAGGGCGGACTACTCAATCCCGCCACCACCAAGCAGCTCGGCAATCTCTCCGGCGTTGGTGCCCTGACATTGGGAACCATCACGATCATCGGCGACGCGATCCGGATCAACGCCCGCCTTGTTGCAACTGAAACTGGAAAAACGATCTCGGCCGCTGCGGTAACGGTTCCGAAGACACAAGCAATTGACGCGCTGCTCAAGCAGCCCGTCGCAACTGGGCTGACCTGTGAGAAGAAAGGTTCCTCGCAGCGGCGAACCACTGGGAGCAGCGGCTTGGCGGAGATGTCTGATGAACCTGCCGCTGAACAATTCGGTTTGCAACTGCGGATCTTGCAGGCAATACGTTCGCCAGACAACAGCAAAGTTACACTGAAAGTGTCTCTGGCAAACACAACTAAGGATACCATTGGTATTATTTGGATACGACGCGTCCCGAAGATTTCCGATGGGATTGGAAATATTATGGGTCTAAGGCAATTAGTTGGAAACGATCAATGCTCTAATGGGGGTAGCAGTGATTGGTTTGACTCGGATGTTGGACGGTGTTGGGTAAATAATAAGGAGATTTATACATGGATAGAGCCTGGGAAGCAGTCTTTTGCTACGCTCCAGTTCCAACAGTGGGAGGATGGTACGTGGAGCAAGACTATAGATACAGATTATGTTTCCTTTTCTGGGAATATTCAGATTGCGTTCACGGGCCCTGAGAATACTGGCGACGTCAAGACGGCAAATGTATCGTTGACGATTCCGAGAATCGATCTCGCGAAGCTAGAGTAAGGTGACGTGGTGCCTGGTGCATTGGGTAATCAGACAGCCGAAAATCAGTCTGACTTGCCCAGCCGCCTGACGTGAAGTGGGCCATCGCCCAACGGATATTCATCTATCCCTCCAATTTCGCCGCCACCATCGGGTTTGCATCGCGCGGAAAACACAGCTATATTTGCCTCGGGCCGAAGATCAGAGAACAACCGGAACGAACGCGAGGCGGATGCATGTCCGCTGAAAGCGTTTGCAAGTCAGCATGGTGACGTTCGCAGGATACCCCCGGTCGCGGACGCACGTGTTGGGAGGGCGGATCAGCAATGGTCCGCCTTCTTTATTCCGTTATGGCTGCCACCGCGTTCTCGATCACCGGGATGCCGCGCTCGCGGTAAGGCGTCCTGCCGTAGAAGGCGCGGTAGCATTTGGAAAAATGCGATGGCGATGAGAAGCCGCAGGCGAGCGCAACGTTGATCACCGACATGTCGGTCTGCAGCAGCAGCGAGCGCGCCTTCTTGAGGCGGAGTTCGAGATAATAGCGTTTGGGGCTGCGGTCGAGATAGCGCCGGAACAGGCGCTCGAGTTGGCGCGTCGAGAGCCCCGCCTGCTTGGCGAGGAGGCTGGGCGGCAGCGGCTCCTCGAGATTCTTCTCCATCTCCTCGATGATGCCGACGAGCTTCGGGTGGCGCGCCCCGATGCGGGCGGGCAGCGACATGCGCTGGTGCTCGCTGTGATGGCGGATCGGCGAGTGCAGGATGCCTTCCGCCACCGACGAGGCCAGTTCCGGCCCGTGCTGGCTGGCGATCAGCGTCAGCATCATGTCAAGCGCCGTGGTGCCCCCCGCGCTGGTGAAGCGGTCGCGGTCGATCTCGAACAGGCCTCCTGTCGCAGCGATTTCCGGGAAGGCTTCGGTAAATCCCGGCAGATTTTCCCAATGCAGCGTGCAGCGGTAGCCGTCGAGCAGCCCCGCCTCAGCTAGCACATGGGCACCGGTGCAGACCGCACCCAGATCCACACCTTTCCGCGCCACCTTGCGCAGCCAGGCGATGAGCCGTTTATCGGCATGGTGCTGGATGTTGAGGCCGCCACAGACGATGATGGTGGCGTGTTCCGGGATGGCGGCCAGATCGCCATCGACCATGGCCAGGATATTGTTGGAGGCTGCCACCGGCTTGCCGTCCACCGAATGCATGGTCCACTTATAGAGGGCCTTTTCCGACAGCCGGTTGGCGAGACGCAGGGGCTCGATGGCCGAGGTCACCGGCATCATGGTGAATTCCGGCAGCATGATGAGCGCGAAGTGCTGCGGGGTCTGTTTTGGCGGATCGCCGAACATGAATGATGAACTCCGATTCTTGGACCCACTCTGCCGTGATTTCGAGCGATGTCCACCAGCGTCATGTCGCAGCCTGAAAGCGACACATGGGGAAGGGCGGCAGTCGTATTCGTGATGGCCATGCCGCAAACATCCGGGCGCGGCGGGCGGGGCTGCGGCAATCATGCGAGCTCCGGTCAGGAATCAGCCCATGAATGCACCCTTCACCTCCAGCCAGGCAGCCGCTGCAATGTCGCGTGATCCCGTTTCCGCCTTCCTCAGCCGTCTGTCGATCGAGATCACCGCTAAACAGATCGAGAAACTGCCGCTGCTGAAGGACAAGCTGCCGGCCGGGACCAATGTGTTCATCGCGCTGATCGATCCGGCCGACGTGGGCGGGCAGCTTGAGGCCGCGAAACACCTGAAGGCCGCGGGCTTCAAAGCCATTCCGCATGTGCCGGCCCGCTTCGTGCGCGACAGGGCCGACCTCGAACGCCGCATCGCAAGTCTGGCGGGGGCGGGTGTTACTGAAATGCTGGTGCTGGGCGGCGGCGCCCCCACGCCGGTCGGCAACTATGATGCGGCGATCCAGCTTCTCGAGACCGGCATTTTCGAGGCCCATGGCGTGAAACGCATCGGCATCGCCGGCCATCCGGAAGGCAACCCGGACATCACCAAAGTCCATGGCGAGGCCGTGCTGCTGCGGGCGCTGCGGGACAAGCAGGCCTATCTGAAGGACAAGGGCCTCGCGGGTTTCATCGCCACGCAGTTTCTGTTCGAAGCCGAGCCGGTCGCGCAATGGGCCGCGAATCTGCGCGCCGCAGGGATCGATCTGCCGATCCATGTCGGCGTGCCGGGGCCAGCCACCATCAAGACCCTCGTCAAATATGCCGCCATGTGCGGCGTCGGCAATTCCGCCCGCTTCATCCGCAAGCAGGCCATGAACATCACCAGGCTCTTGACCGTCAATACGCCGGACGATTTCGTGGGCGGGCTGGCGGACTTGCATTTCAACCGGCCGGACTTAGGGATCGCCGGCCCTCACCTTTATCCGTTCGGCGGCTTCGACAAGCTGTTTGATTGGGTGGGGCCGAAACTGATATAGTCAACCAACTCTGCAATCGTGATAGGCAATCAAACCATCCCCCGATTTGCGTTTCAATAGCTCTTCGACCTGCCGGGAAAATGAAATCCTTAACTTTGGCTTACCATTGATAAGTTCAAGACGAACGTGAACGCCGGGAGAAGGTTTAGCTCCATTCACTCGAAGTACTGTAGTGGCCATTGATTCAATATCGTAAACCGTCATGTATCGCATCGGTAAAAAATCAAAATCCAACCTCGGAGTAAGCGAGTGTACTCGATCTATGATCTGATCGTCGGAAAGACCCCATTGAGCACCGAATGAATTTCTGAAGACCGTCCAGCTTCCTGCAAGGCAGTTTCTGCCGTAGATCATATCCCCTGCTGGGTTTACAAATACAAGATCCGGCGTCTCGCTTTGCGGTTGACGAAAACTGCCACCACTAAAGACAGCGTGCAAGCTAGGCGAGGCCCAACTTAATCCCTGTTGACCGATCCACATGCCGACATAGTAACCACCAATGTGGTTTGGCATATAATTTGAGAAAACCGAGTTGCGCTGAAAAAATGACAAAGCTGCGTGTAGAACTTCGTCCGGTTTCGCAAATTCACTTGGCATTTCCCGAATCGAAATCTCAAGTGAACGTGCAGAATCTTCAGCCAAAGCGCCAATTGCCGCAAAGGACTGTCCGCTTACTGAGTCTGCACCAAATTTGACCAGGTTCGGAGTGCCGCCGTCATGAAACGCAAACAACGCGGCACAAGACCTTTCCTCAAACGGTGTAGATGATTGCCAAGCCTTCTCAAACGCTTCAAGCGAGACAAAGTGTTTCGACAGAGTAATATAGTTCTGAAATATTTCTCTTGCCAAATCAGCATTTCCGGCGAACGCGGCTGCGGTTTCTTGCCAACGGAAAATTTTGAGTGCAGACTCTTCCACTGACAAGCCGGGCCGGTCTTCATGCCTTTCGCCGAAAAGACTTGAAGTAGTAGTGGCCGGAGTGGACCCGGTTACGGCGGAATCCGCGATCAGGAATACCTCATTGTCCCGCACCCAGCCCACACAAATTGTCATGCCCAATTCTTCCACTTTTCACGCAACTGGGGACGACCGTCGGGAAATGCAAGCCCATCTACGCGATTATCGGATTCGCTTTGCCATTTTGACCGACCTACGTTATCTTCGATGATAAATCTGGCGTAAGACATATGGCCCTCAGCATCAAGAATCGTGAAGTGGAAGAACTGGCCCGCGAACTGGCGCGGATCACCAAGAAGCCGATCACCGAAGTGGTGCGCGACAGCCTGAAGCGGGAAATTGAGCGGGCAAAGGTCGTTGCCCTTGTTGCGCTAACGCCTAGCCGCGTGTCCAGAGCGCTCGAAATTGCCAAGAGAAGCGCCGCCCGCCCGATTCTGGATTCGAGAACGCCGGACGAGATCATAGGCTACAATGAACGCGGTACGTTCGGCTGATGGTCGTCGATACATCGGCACTCATTGCCATTCTCGAAGGCGAAGACGAGCGCGACGCGTTCATCGCGGCGATGGATACACATGACAGGTGTTTGATTGCCGCCCCGACCTATCTTGAGGCCGGCGTGGTCCTGATGATGCGGCGCGGTCCCGAAGCGGTCGCGGATCTCGACGCGCTGCTTGCGGCTTTTGGCGCCGCGATCGTTGATTTCGACGAGTCTCATGCTCGCCTTGCAAGGCTTGCCTATGAGCGGTATGGCAAGGGACGGCATAAAGCTCACCTGAACCTCGGTGATTGCATGTCCTACGCGCTGGCAAAGTCAGAAACGATGCCGCTGCTCTTCAAGGGCAATGACTTCCGTCTCACGGATGTGGACGCCGCCCTCTAGACCCCATGAAAGCGAAAAGGCCGGGCTTAAGCCCGGCCCATCTGCCGTCCCGTGGAGCGGTCAATGACCGCCGTTCTCGTTGTCGATCGACGTGCGCGTCATGCGTTCGAAGGCGGTGAGGGCAACGTCATCGGTGCTTGCAGAAATCGCGTTGACCGCGACATCCGCCTGCTGCGCCTGCGTGGCAAAGCGTCCGGTAAAGGTGTCCGAATCGCGCAGGTCATAGTTGCGCTCGCCGGCGAGCGCCGCCGTCGACAGCGCGGCGATGGCGGCGAGGGAAAGGATGAGCTTGTTCATGTTGGTCTCCTGTTTCTAAGTTTCCCGGAAACGCACCGTTCGCGCTTCCGATGAGCTATAGGTAACAAGAGAAGTTGCGATTTAAATTCAACTCTCACCGGTGTCATGAAATCAAGAATCGTTATTTTAAATCAGATAGATACCCTCATCGTCCCGAATTGGCGCTCAAACCTGCTCACAAGTCCGTGACGGGGGCTTGAAGCGGGCCAATGGCAGCGCTACCCCGCCATCGCCTGTTTGCCGAACAGCCTGATCTTCGCCTCCTGCCGCGCAGCGGTCACAAGGAATTCCCATGCATAATGGGCATAGGAGCGGAACACGTAAATGTCGAAAACATCATCCTCCACCACATGCAGCATGGCGGCCACTTCGGCGTAGCGCATGCGCCGCACCGTGCCGGGCACATATTCCCCGGACAGGAGATCGAGCGATGTGCCCTTCATCAGGACTTCGCGGGCACCCTCGCCTTCGACGCGGATGATTGCGCGCATGTCGGAGACATCGGCGGCCAGGGCGTGAATGCCGCCCAACGCGGCCTTGAGCGCGGCCAGCAGACCGGCCGCTTTCGTCCGTGGACAGAGGATCAGCCATTGGTCGATGGACAGCCACAGCACCTTGATATCGCCCCACGACACGGAGCTGCGGGGCGCTTTCGGCAGGCCGGTGCCGAGAACCTCCTTCGCCGCCGCCATGAAATTGCGGTCGGAGGCAAGGCCGCGCAGATCAATCATGCCGCGGTCCGCGATCTCGCGCACCGAGACGGCGAGGTTTTCCGGCCCGGCAAGGCCAGCCAGCGGCGATTCGAATAACAGCTCAGACATTGAGCTTGGTCCCTTCCTTATCATAGAACACCGTATCGGTGACCGCCGCCTTCATCACCTTGCCGCCCTCGAGCGGGAAAGACAGAACCTCGCCCAGGCGCGCCCGGCCGTTCTGGATGAGCGCCATGGCGATCGAACGCCCCAGCGACGGCGACATGTAGCTCGATGTCACCTGGCCGATCATCTCCATCGGCGGCTTGTCCTTGACGGCCTTCACCGCATAGGCGCCATCGGGCAGCACCTCGTTCGGATCCTCGGTGAGGAGGCCAACCAGCTGCTTGCGGTCCGGCCCCCTGAGATAGGACTGTTCCAGGGAGCGCTTGCCGATGAAGTCGGCCTTCTTCTTGGAGACAAGGCCATCGAGGCCCACATCGACGGGCGTCGTGGTGCCGTCGGTCTCATCGCCGACTACGATATAGCCCTTCTCGGCACGCAGCACATGCAGCGCTTCCGTGCCATAGGGTTCGATCCCGAACTCTCCACCGGCCGATAGGATTTCATTCCATAGACCCCGTCCATAATTCGCTGGCGTTGCCACTTCATAGGAAAGTTCGCCCGAGAAGCTGATGCGGAACAGGCGCACCGGGTAGGGGCCGAGCTTGCCCTCGGCGAAGGACATATGCGGCAGAGCCTCGTGCGCGATGTCGAAAGATGGTTCGAGCTTTCTCAGCACATCGCGCGCCCTGGGGCCGGCGATTGCGAATTGCGCCCATTGCTCGGTGACCGGGGTGACGAAGACCTTGTATTGCGTCCACTCGGTCTGCAGCCACTCCTCGAGCCATTGGGCAATGCGGTCAGCGCCGCCCGATGTCGTGTGCATGAGGAAGTGGTCCTCGGACAGGCGCACCGTGACGCCATCGTCGGTGAGGAAACCGAGCTCGTTCATCATCAGCCCGTAGCGGCACTTGCCCACTTTGAGGGTCGAGAACATGTTGGTGTACATGCGGTCGAGGAATTCCGCCGCGTGCGGCCCCTTGATCTCGATCTTGCCCAGCGTCGAGGCGTCGAGCAAGCCCACTTTGCTCCGTACACAGAGGATTTCGCGCGTGATCGCGGCGTGCTTATCTTCACCCGCTCCCGGATAGGCATAGGCACGGCGCCACTGGCCGACCGGCTCGAACACGGCCCGTCTGTCCACCTGCCACTGATAGGCAGGCGTGCGGCGGATGGGCAGGAACAATTGCTTGGTTAGCGGCCCGGCGATCGAGCCGAAAGAGAAGGGCGTGTAGGGCGGGCGGAAGGTGGTGACGCCGATCTCCGGAATGGTCTTGCCCGTTGCTTCCGAGAGAATGCCGAGGCCATTCAAATTCGACGTCTTGCCCTGGTCGGTGGCCATGCCGAAGGTCGTGTAACGCTTGGTGTGCTCGACCGACTCGTAGCCCTCGCGCTGTGCCAGTTCGAGATCGGCCGCGGTCACGTCGTTCTGGTAATCGATGAAGTGCTTGTTGCCTTCGTTGTATTTGCCCGTGGCGGGCGCGAACCATAGGGCCTCGAGCGGCTGCTGATGGGCCTGCACGGCTTCAGGCGCTTTGAGCTTCGCCGCCTTGAGTATTGGCCGCGCCGCCTTCGCCGCGATTTCGCCCGCCGCATAGGATTCGTTCAGGATGCCACTCAGGTCAAAGGTGCCGTTGGCCGCACCCACCGCCTGAATCGGATCATGGTGACGATCGGGGCGGTAAGTGGCTAGCGCATCGTCGAAGCGGATTTTGCCGCCATTGTGGCACCACAGATGCAGCGCCGGATTCCAGCCGCCCGACATGGCGACGAAATCGCAAGCCACCCTGGTTTCCTTGATGACGCGGGCTTGCCCACGGCGGTAGGCGGCGACCTTCACGCCGGTGATATTGAGGCCGCCCATGGTGGTGTTGACGGCGGAGACCACCGAACTGACATCGACCGCGATCCCGGCCTCGCGCGCCTTGGCCACGAGAACGCCATCTGGCCGCCCGCGCGAATCGACCACCCGCACCTCAACGCCGGCCGCCTTGAGAACAAGCGCCGTCTGGTAGGCATCGTCGTTGTTGGTGAAGACGATGCCGGCACCACCCGGCGCGACGCCATAGCGCTCGGCCATGGCGCGCGCCGCTGAAGCCAGCATGACGCCTGGCCGGTCGTTGTTGGCGAAAGCGATGGGCCGCTCGATGGCGCCGCTGGCGAGGATCACTTGGGCGGCCCGAACTTTCCAGAGGCGATGGCGCGGCACGCCCGCCGCCAGAAGCGCCGGGTCATGATCGGCGAGCCTCTCGAACAGCATCAGATGATTGTGGTGCCAGTGGCCGACCACCGTGGTGCGCGTCAGCACATGGACGTTCCCGGCATCGGCTAAAGCTTGCGATTTGGCTGTGGCCCAAGCGAGTTGTGCGGTACCTTCGATGGTGCCGCCTGAAATGTCGGCCAGTCCGCCGAATTGCTTGTTCTCGTCGGCGATGATAACTTTGGCGCCCGAGGCCGCGGCCGCATCCGCGGCTGCGAGGCCGGCGACGCCGGCACCGATCACCAATACGTCGCAATGGACATGGATGCTTTCATAAGTATCGGGATCGCGGCCCTCCGGCGCCTTGCCGAGGCCCGCCGCGCGGCGGATGAAGGGCTCGTAGACATGTTTCCAGAAGCTCTGCGGCCACATGAAAGTCTTGTAGTAGAAGCCACCCGGAATGAAGCGCGAGAACTTGTTGTTGATAGAACCGATGTCGAAATTGAGCGATGGCCAGCGGTTCTGCGAGACGGCGGTGAGACCCTCGTGCAACTCGGCCTGCGTGGCGCGCAGGTTTGGCTCGTGACGCGCGCCGTCGCCCACGCCCACGAGCGCGTTCATCTCTTCCGAGCCGAGGCCCATGACGCCGCGCGGCCGGTGATACTTGAAACTGCGGCCGAAGACGCGCTGGCCGTTGGCGAGCACGGCCGAGGCCACCGTATCTCCGGCAAAGCCGGTCATCGGCTTGCCATCGAAGGAGAAGTGAAACTTCCTGGCGCGGTCGATCAGGCGGCCGCCGCCGGAGAGGCGGTAGGACTTGCTGCTCATGCCTTGCTCTCCGCCTTGAGGTGCCCGGCAAAATACTCCGCCCACGGACCTTTTGCTTGCGCCATCAATTCGGCCGGCGGCAATTCGGTGATGCCGTAATAGGCCTTGAACTCCAGCGTCACCGTGTCGCGCGCCGCGTGGAACCACTTGCCGCAGCCGCGGTCGCAGCGCCAGCGCTCGAAATGCAAGCCTTTCGGGTTGTGCCGGATGAACAGATAGTCGCGCTGGTCTTCATCAGTGACCCTGGCAGGATCATCGGAGGCAGGCCGCCGCACATGGGCCTGGCCGCCGCCATGGAAATCGGTCTCGTCGCCTTCGGCACCGCAGACGGGGCAGGTGATCAGCAGCATTCCGCTCTTCCTTCCGTCATCTCTTGAGCACCGATTGCGTTGACGAGTGGGTCCCGGGCGTGGGCGGGGTGGCAAGAATTTACGGGAGTTAACGAAAAACAAAACGGCAAAACCGCCCAGGCCGGGCCCC
>JANPCA010000157.1:0-3780 GCA_031430715.1 Hyphomicrobiales bacterium
CGGCGGGCCTTCCCTGGGTGCAAAGCTAGAGGCTATCATGAAAAAGAAGAAGTCCAGCCCGGCGGGCTGGGGCGATGCCACCAAGCTGGTGCGCGGCGGACTGCACCGCTCGCCCTTCGGCGAAACCTCGGAAGCCCTCTACCTCAATTCGGGCTTCGTCTATGACGAGCCGGAAACCGCCGAGAAACGCTTTGCCGGCGAGGACGACGGCTATGTCTATGGCCGCTACGGCAACCCGACTGTCTCCATGTTCGAGGAACGCCTGGCCCTGCTCGAAGGGGCGGAAGCCAGCTACGCGCTGGCCTCCGGCATGGCCTCGGTGTTCGGCGCATTGGCCTGCCAGTTGAAGGCCGGCGATCATCTGGTGTCGTCCAAGGCCCTGTTCGGTTCCTGCTATCAAGTCGTCACCGCGATCCTGCCGCGCTTCGGCATCAGGACGACGCTGGTCGATGGTGCTGATCTCAAGGCCTGGAGAGAGGCCATCACCAAGGACACCAAATGCGTGTTCCTCGAAACGCCTTCCAACCCGACGCTCGATGTCATCGACCTCGAAGCGGTCTGCGGCATCGCCAAACAGTCCGGCGCCAATGTCGTGGTCGACAATATTTTCGCCACACCGATCCTGCAGCGGCCGCTGGTCTATGGGGCGGATGTCATCGTCTATTCCGGCACCAAGCACATTGACGGGCAGGGCCGTGTGCTGGGTGGCGCCATTGTATCCACCAAGAAGTTCAAGGAAGAGTTGCTGAAGCCTTTCCTGCGCCATACGGGACCATCAATTTCGCCGTTCAATGCCTGGGTGCTGCTCAAGGGCATGGAGACCTTGAAGCTGCGCGTCGAGGCCCAATCGCGGGCTGCGCTGACAATGGCCGAGGCCTTGTCGGGCCTGAAGGGAGTCTCCCGCGTGCTTTACCCGCACCTCGACTCACATCCGCAAGTGGCCTTGTCGCGCAAACAGATGAAACTCGGCGGCACCATGGTGACCTTTGAGGTCGACGGAGGGAAGACGAAGGCCTTCGACGTGCTGCGGCATTTGGGGATTATCGACATCTCGAACAACCTGGGCGATGCCAAGTCCCTGATGACCCATCCGGCCTCGACCACCCACCGCAACATCGGAGCCGAAGCGCGCGCCATGATGGGCATCACCGACGGCATGCTGCGCCTGTCCGTCGGCCTTGAGGATGTGGACGATTTGATCGGCGATCTCAAGCAGGCGTTGAGCGCTTGAGGCTCAGTTGTGGCCCCACTTGATGCGGGCCCAGCCGCGTTCGTGGAGATAGTAAAGGACTATCTTGGTGAGAACCTCGGCCGAGGCGATTGACCCCGCCATGGTGAAGCTGCCCGTGATGATGTAGCCCAGAACCATGGTATCGAGTGATCCCAGCACCCGCCAGCTGATGGTCTTCGCCAAAGCCCGCGAACGGGTGGTGACCGGTTTCACGATGATGTCATTGGCGGTGCTGTCGCTCATTTGGGGTTGGTCCTCGGTTGCCGCGTGCCGGAAGCGCTCATAGCAACAAAGTCTACGGGAGTGGAAGGGATTTCTTTTTCAGGCGGTTTTGGCCGGCCGGCCTGAAAACCACAGGTGCAATGCCGCCACTGCCGCGGCCACACCGCCGCAGATGCCGAGAATGCCGAGGCCCTGCCAGTCCAGCAGGCGGGCCGAAATGCCGGAACCGATGGCGATGCCGACGTAAATCATTGCCGCATTGAGGGCCAGGGCCAGAGCCTGGGCCTGGGGCGCGAGCGCCACCAGGCGTGACTGCTGCGGCGCCATGAAGGACCAGCCGAACAGACTCCACACCGCGGCCAGCACGGCGAACAGCACCGGGTTCATCGGCATGATGGAGAACAGCGGCATCAGCAGCATCTGCGCGCCGCAGACGATCAGCAGCGTGCGGCGCGGGCCGATGCGGTCGCTTAAGGTACCGCCCAGGTAGTTGCCGAACACGGCGCCCAGGCCGAAGAGCACGAGATAGAAGGTGCGGGCTTCCGGGTTGGCGCCGGCCGAGGCTTCGATCAGCGGCCCGAAATAGGTGAAGACGATATAGATGGCTGCCATGAGCGTGGCGGTCAATGCCGTGGCGAACATCACGCGGCCATTGGTCAGCGCGCTGGTGACCGTGGCGATGGCCGTCGCCTGGAAGGAAATGCCGGCCGGGATGGCGCGGAACAGGATCAAGGCGCTCGCCGCCGACAGTGCTGCGGCCATGGTAAAGGGGGCATGCCAGCCGACGCGGTAGGCGAGCCAGGCTCCCAACGGAACGCCGACCACCTGTGCCGCGGTGATGCCGCCAAACACCCGCGCCAGGGCCCGCCCGCGCTGTTCGGGGGCCACGATGGCCACGGCCATGCCCGCCGCCAAAGGTGTGTAGAGGGCCGCGCCGAAGGCCACCAGAACGCGCGAAACGGCGAGCACGCCAAGCGAGGGCGCAAGGGCCGACAGGGCGGAGCCCACGCAGAACAGGCCGAGCGCCGCCACCAGAACGGTGCGGCGCGGCAGGCTGCCGGTGAGGGCGGCACCCACCGGCGAGAGCAGGGCATAGGCGATGGCATAGGAGGTGAGGATGATCCCGGCATCGGCCTTCGACACGGCGAGGCCATCGGCGATGGGCGTGATGATGCCGATGACCACGAAGGCCCCCATGCCGACGGTGAAATTGCCGAGCGCCAGGAGATTAAGGGTTGAATTGGCTTGCGCCGCCGCGGAAGCCCCTGCCATGCCGCTGGTCAGACGATGGCGGTTGCCACGTCGCGGATCGACGTCTTGGCCAGCGAGGTGTGGAGCGCGCATTCCGCCGCCCGCAATGGGCCGTAGAGGATTTTGCCCAGTTGAGACGCCACGGGGCAGGCGGCATGGGGGTCGATCTTGTGCATGCGGAACACGTTCTCGTCCTCGACCGCATGATAGACGTCGGCGAGCGTGATGGCGGAGGCCTCGCGGTTCAGTTCAAAGCCACCGGACCGTCCGGCCACCGACTTCACCAGACTGGCGCGTTCAAGTTCCGACATCAGCCGCCGGATGACCACCGGATTGGTGTGAACGCTCGCCGCCACAAGGGCGGAACATACCGGCCCCTTGCCCGCGTAACGGGCGAGCACGCTCATGGCGTGGACGGCGACAATGAAGCGGCTGCTGGACAACATAATGGTAACTCCGGCAGTTACATCGGCCCGGCCCTCCGAAAGGTCAAGCGAATATAATCCGTATGGTGACCAATTGTTAACCTAGTCCGCTGAAATCTGCGAGGGAATACATTGGAGGTGGTCATGCGCCGTTTCGATTTCATCGTCACCTGTGCCTGTTGCGCGCTGCTGGGCTATTTCGCCTGGCATGCCTGGAAGGGACCGCGCGGCTATCCCTATCAGGAAGGCCTCGAGCGCCGGATGGCGGGGCTCGAGACGAAGTTCGGGGATTTGCAGCAGCGCCGCGTCCGCCTCGAGCACCGCGTTGGACTTCTGCGGCCTGAAAGCATCGACCCGGACGTGCTCGACGAACTGGCCAGGGCCAAGCTCGACATGTCGAAACCGGGCGACGTCGTGGCCTTCACCGCGCAATAATTTCCCAAGTAAATCCGTTATGTAAACCGAAATTCGGTTAATCAACAAAAGGCCGAGCCAGTTCAATCGTTTAGTGCTATGCATTGGCACGAGCACGGACGGGAGAAACTTGCATGGCGGTCAAGTCGGCCTATATCTCACGAAAAGTGAACAGGCCCGAGAAGGGCGAAAAACCCAATCTCACCAATAGCGGCTTTACCACCGAAGAAGAGCTCC
>JANPCA010000158.1:0-4239 GCA_031430715.1 Hyphomicrobiales bacterium
CGATGACGACGACGATGACGGTGATGACGGCCAGGGCGGCAATGATAACAATGACGACAACGGCAACGATGATGACGACGGCACGCCCGATCAGGGCAGTGGCGACATCTGCATCATGAACTGCGGCGGCTAGGGCCGTCCTACGCGCGGTCCCGCCGGTATGACCCGCCGGCAATCTCATAATAGTCACCGGCGCTCTCGCAGAAAATATGCCCGTCGAGCGGAGCGCCGGTGGGACCGTCGATCGATCCCGCCGAGATGGATATGCTGTCGCGCCCATCCGCCTTCCAAAACAGCGCCGAACCGCAGTCCTGGCAGAAGCCGCGCTGCGCCTTGGGACTCGACCGGTACCACTTGAGGCCGCGCGACTCGACGAATTTGATGTCTGTGTCCATTGCCGCGGTGGAGGACATATAATTGCCAGTCTGCTTGCGGCACTGAATGCAATGGCAGGCGATCACGGGCCGCAATGGCCCGTGCACCTCAAAGCTGACGGCGCCGCAGAGGCACGATCCTGTTTTCATCTTGTGAATTCCTCGTGCAATGCCGCGATGTGCTCAGGCCCCAGCCCGCAGCAGCCGCCGAAGATGCTGACACCTTGGTTTTTCCACTGTTTGGCCTTGGCCACAAGCTCCGTGGGCGGAATGATATCGGCGAAGGTCCAATCGGGCATTGCGAAGTATCCGCTTTCCGGATAGGCGCCAAGTGGACCACTCCAGTATTTGCGCACGATATCGATGGCCTCATCCGTATCGTTGGGCGAGGTGTGCATGACGCTGATGACGGCGGGCTTGGTGGCGGCGAGTGCCCGCGCCACGTCTTCGAGCAGCTGATCCTCGCGGCCGAATCCCGCCAGCCTGCCGTCCTTGCGCTTCTCGACCGAAATTCCGGCCCAAACGGGAAGCCCGGTGGCGATTGCCGCCTCGGTGGCCCACACCGAATAATCCGTATCGCGCATCATCTCCATCATCAGAAGGTCGACACCGTCCCGGGCCAGATTTTCAGTTTGGCGCTTGAACAACGCCCGGGCCTCATGCTCCGGCCACTCCCGCTGCGGTCGCTGCCCTTGACCACCGGCCGCATGGTTGAAACCGAGCCTGCCACGGCGGCCGTGTGCCCGGCCGCGGCCTCTATGGCAAGAGCAACGGCGATCCGGTCGATGACCAGCATGCCGTCATCGCGGCCCAGCGCGTTGAACAGCAGCGGGCTCGTCGCGAAGGTGTTGGCGATAATGATTTCGGCACCGGCTTGCACATAGTCGCGGTGGACGCCGCACACGATTTCGGGATGGCCGAGATTGGCCTCGGCGCACCAGGTATCGCCGCTCATGGCAACACCGCGGCGCTGGATATCGGTGCCCGTGCCGCCGTCGATGACGATGACGCCGCCGCCCGCCAGTTTCCTTGCAATGTGATCGTTCATTCAGTGCTCTGTCTTCCGCCGCGCCTCGATGAACGCCCGCATGTGGAACTGTGCCTGTGCAGGCGCATAGGCAAAGCCTTGTCCCACGGGACAGGCATGGCGCGCAAGACATCCGCCCGTCACGCACGCTCGGCCTTGCGTCTGGGCGATGTGATTGAAGCAGGCGGAAACGTCATAACGCGTGCCATCGAAAGCAGCGGCTGGACAGGCCGAAAGGCACGGCTTGTCCGCGCAGGCTTCGCAAGGATGAGGCCCGGCCGATACCGCCGGCAGATCGAAGGCGGCCGGAAACAGGAGTGCGGCGCGATAGGCGTGCCATAGCCCGTAAGTCGGGTGAATGTTGAGGCCAAGAGGCGAGACGTGACCCGCGCCGCCGCGCCTGGCCCAGGTGAGAAAGGGAAGTGGCGGCGTATCGAATGGGTAGACAGCGGCGGCATCGAGATCGCGGGCGAGGCGGCCCACAACTTCGAGCGTCCAGTCATCCATCGCGTCACGATCGGCATCGCGCTCACGGGCAAAGCGGCGGAACATGGCGGGTCCGGCATTGCCGATCAGGATGACGAAACGAGCTTGTCCAGGCACTTTGTCGTCAAGGCCCGGCTCGAACCAGCCGAGCGGCGTAAAGGCGGCGCGCCGGATAGCGGTGAGAATCGGATGCTCCACGAAACGTCACGCCCAGCGCGGGTCGCCGGGCTCCATCACGTGGCGCGGCAGCCTGATGTCATGCTTGGCGCGGAGGACATCGTCGATGCCGCGAGGAATATAATCCGGATAATATGTGGACAGGATCTCGCGCTTTCTTGCGGCGGCGCGCTCGACGATATCGGGCTTGCCCGCCTCGATCCATTCCTTCGGGCTCATGCGGTTGGCCACCTGCGGATAGACATATTCCTTCTGCATGAGGCTCAGCGTCTGCGCATTGCCGAGATAGTGGCCGGGGCCTTCGAGGCAAACGTCGGCGATCACCTCGATCGAGAGGGTGTCCTCGTTGACCTCGATGCCGCGCACATTGCGGTTGATCGAGCCCAGCATGTCGTTGTCGATCAGCAGGCTCTCATGACAGAAACCAAGCAGCGAAGCGTGCATGCCGGCCGATTCATACATCAGGTTGATGCCGGTCATGGCGGAAATACCCGCTGTCACACCCTTCTCGTAGCCGGCCTGCATGTCCGGCATCTTCGAATCGCACATGCCCGCCGCCGAACCGACGGTGAGCTTGTAGAAATGCCCCATCTGGGCACAAGCCGAGGTGATCAGCGCCTGTTCGCCGGACCCGCCCGACATGGCACCGGTGCGCAGGTCCGACACGAAGGGCCACGGCCCCCAGATGGCGATGGCGCCTGGCACGATGGCATTGATGTAGACCAGTCCTGCGAGACATTCCGACACCGCCTGCACGACGGTTCCGGCCAGTGCCGCTGGCGACGTAGCGCCCGCCTGCGCCGCCGAGACCAGCAACACCGGCATGCCGCCGCGCGCCGCCACTTCGAGACAGCGGCAGGCGTCCTCGGCGAATTTCATTGGCGGCACCACGAAACAGTTGGATTGCGACACGAAGGGCCGCTCGCGCCACTGTGCTTCTCCACCGGCGATAAAGTGCAGCATGTCGAGGCATTCTGTGACATGGGCCGGGTCCACCATGGAGGTGCCGACATGCTTCTGGGTTGAGGCAAGGCAGGCGTACATGGTGTTGATGTCGAGATCGTGCCCGGTGATCATGTCGCGCGCCGTGAGCGGGCGCTGGTAGAAATGGATATTGTCGCAAGTGTCGACGATGCGGCCCGCGTCATAGAGGTCGACCAGCAGCGACTCGCGATAGGCGCGCGTCGCGGGTTCGACCACATGGACGGCGGCCCCCGCCGTTCCGAAGTAAACCTTGTTACCCCACGGCTCCATATCGTGCTTTGCGTCACGCGCGTGCAACACGAAATTGCGCGCGCAACTGGCCAGCGTATCCTCGATGAGGCTTCGCGGAATGCACAACCGGCCCTTGGGGCCGATGAAGCAGCCCTTGGCCACCATCGCCTCGAGGCAGGTCGGAATGGCCTGGGCGAGCCCTACGGTTTCGAGCAGCTTCAGTGCTGAGTCGTGAATGCGCTCCATGTCGCGGTCGCTGAGCGGTTTATATTGACCACCTTCCATGCCGGGACGCACCGCCGCCTCTGCCATGGGAATGGGACGCGAGCGGAGGGCCTTGCGGGCTTCGCGTCCGCCGCGGCGGCGGGACAGGTCTTCGACAGCACTCATCGGGGAGACTCCTGAATATGGTTCCTTATCCGACATTTCCGCATGCCATGACAACGGCTTATCTTTTGAATGCGAGGGTGAATTAATTTCACCCAATATCATGGCTCCGATGGCAACTCGCCTCTTAACCCATGTATTTCAATGGTGTTATGAAGGGGAACAAACTCATTGGTGAATAATCTTGGCCAGACGCGACTTACCGCCCTTGCGTGCGCTCACCGCTTTTGAAGCCGCCGCCCGGCTTGGCAGCTTTAGGCTCGCGGCGGGCGACCTGGGCATAACCCGTTCGGCCGTCAGCCACCAGGTGAAGTCGCTGGAGCAGCGGCTTGGCGTGCAACTCTTCCGCCGCGATGCCCGCAAGGCCGAACTGACGCAAGCGGGCCAAACCTACTTTCCGCCGGTGCGCGAGGCCTTCGACCTGATCGAGGCCCAGACCCGGGCCTTGAAGCCATCGGCCTCCGACAACGAACTGACAGTCCAGGTCTATGTCACGGTGGCGTTGAAGTGGCTGATCCCGCGGCTGCATGATTTCGAGCGCCGCTTTCCGGACATGAAAGTAAGATTGTCCAC
>JANPCA010000159.1:0-6640 GCA_031430715.1 Hyphomicrobiales bacterium
TGCCGCTTCAAAGCCTCCAAGCAGAGCGAGCTCAGTTTGGTATTGGAACCCGAAATCAGTTCATCCAGTGCTTCCTTGGCTTTGTTCCGCATCGAGAGCGCTGTGGGTACCGCCGCCAAAGCCATGTCTAGTGTGGATTGCGCAGCAGGTGCGCTGACGCCCGACAGGCTCGAGCCAGATAGGGCGAATGCAAAAAAGTGCCGCTTAAGTTTAGGCTGCCCGACTGGCACGTAGTCGCAACCGCAGCGTTTCTGGATTGCACTTCGCTGTGCCATTTCACTATCCAGCGATGCAATTGTCATCTTGCCGACAACATTGTCGGCTGTTGTCTGGTAGTTGCGATTGATGATATTGCGCTTGCGTTTATAAGCGAGCACAGCCGCCGCCGTTGTCTCCCCGTAGAGATCGATCGCCAGTTCCCGCGACGCTATCGATGCGCGATCCAAGAGCATTAGAGCAACATGAATTTTTTCAACATGCGGTCCGGTCGAACCCAGCACGATGTGAGCGCTGTCATTGACAGCTGCACTCTCCAGTTTGGGATCGCCACTAAAAAGCTCGGACCGAAGAGACATTGTATTTTCATCCGAAAACCAACCACCTGGACAAAGCGTACACCGTGTTCAGCTTGCCTACAACAGTTCATTGTGCTCATTCATTATTTTGCTCGACTCTTGCCGGAACGCCATGATGATAATATCTGTTTCAGATGCGTGCGATTAGGGAGGTGAGTGCTTTCGGAATAGCAAATACAATGCACTAGCTCGCGCTCTGACCGGCGAAAATGGGTTCACGTGCACAGTCACCAAGTGTCGCGTCTCAACTCACGGCCGATCGCCCTGGCCAGCCATAGAAATCCCGCCAGCATGATGACTAGGATGGCCATGAAACTGATGTCAGGCGCCGACATCGCTCCGAAGCCGCCGAAGCGCCAGTGTTTCCACAGTTCGATGGCGATCGCCAGAACCATGAAGCCGGTAGCGGCGTAGCAACCGGCGCGCATCACGCGGAGCAGAAGCTGGGCAAGCGGCGTCAATCCGGTCCTCCTGCTCCACGAAGCCTTGCCAGTGCGGCTTCCAGCACCTTCGGCCGCAAGCGCCGGACTTTCAGCAAGCCGCTCGCCTCATGGCCGTCCACCGGTTCGGTCGGAATGTAGGTGACCCCATGATCGAACATCCGCCCCGTCAGCAAGTGGATATAGTTGATGCGCCCCATTGCCACCAGGCCGATGCGGGTGCCAGGCCGGCAATGGATGGTGTTGTGCATCCCCGATCCGTCTTCGCCGATGACGATCTCCGCCGCGCGGAAAACCTGCCGCTGTTCGGCGAGCGACAGGTTTTCGGGCTGAATGATGTCGAACCCCTGTACTTCCAGAAACAGTTCCACGCGCCGCGCATTGAGCAGGCGCCGCTTGTTACTGGAGTTTGACCAGCCTTGGCGCGAGACCGCAATCCGGCGCGGCGGCGCTGCCGGCGACTCGGCCAGATCTTCACCGGGAGCCAGTGCCATGCTGAGCTTCGCCCAGGTGGCCGTGAGGGCTGCCTCGTCGGCGCCATGCAGGATCCGCGAGACGCTCGGCACGAACAGCCGCCTGACGCGCACCCACGACGACGCCGGCCAGCCGGCTGGAATGAGGTTGACCGGCGCAAGGCAATGGGCCATCTCGCGGGCCCAGTCATGGCCGGAATGGCGGTAGAAGGGCAATTCACCCAGGCCATTGTCCAGAGCCATATTGATCCTCGGCAGGAAATCGAGCAGCCAGTGGCCATAGCCATCATAGTGCGGGGCCGAGATCAGCACGGCCGCGTCAAGATCGCGGATGCCGCCTGACTCCGGCGGATCGAGCCTGAGGCTGTCCTTACGAACGGAGCAGCTAGGGAGCGTCTCGCTCCACAGGCGGAAGTCGCGCGCGTTCCAGCCCAGCAGGCGCCCGATCCAGCAGCAGCGGTTGTTGAAGTCGAAGATTGCGCCATCGGGCGGTGCGAGATACACATCGTGCAGTTCAAAGAGCCCGGTGGGCAGGTTCGGCGCTGCCGGGCGTTTCGCCGTGATGAAATCCAGTGCTTCCCGGTCGAGGCCGTCCCTGCCGATCAGGCTGCGCCCATCGGGCCTTAAGCCGATGGTGCCCTGTGGCCGGAACAGAACATTGGGTGCGAGATCGTGCACACGGCCCGCCGCAAGGTCCCGGCCGTGGAACAAGTCATCGACCGGCCGGATCGCCATGTCCATCATGTCAACCCGTCACGACCCGCGGGAAGTCGCGTCAACTGCCGCCACCGGCTGCGCGCCCTCATAGCCGCCGATGATGACGGTATCGCCTTCCGAAGCGCCCCGGCGGAGCGCCAGGGCGGCGGCATATTCGGGCGAAGCATAGCAGGCCTGCGCCGCCTCGAGCGATGGGAATTCGAGGACGACATGGCGCGCCCGCGCCTTTCCTTCCACGCACTCGAAGGCTCCGCCGCGGATGATGAAGCGGGCGCCATACTTGGCGAAGGCTGCGGCGTTGGCCGCGATATAGAGCTTGTAGGCCTCGGCGTCGGCGACATCGACATGGGCGATCCAGTAACCCTTGGGCATTGCGAATTCTCCTCTTAAGCCTCCCAGCCTATGGCCATGGCGCAGGCCTGTCCACCGCCACGCACCGGATGTGCCGCACTTTCATCATAGCTTTCCCTGTGCTACCGGACACCAGCAACCTTCACCGGAATAACCGATGCCCAAAACACCGCCCGATCTTTCGAAACTCTCAGCCCAGACGCAACTTGTCGCGGCGGGGCGCGACTATTGCGATCACGGCTTCGTCAATCCGGCCGTCTATCATGGTTCGACCGTGCTCTTTCCAAGCGCCGAGGCGTTGCGCGGCCAGAGCCAGACTTATATTTATGGACGGCGCGGCACGCCGACCTCGCGGGCCGTCGAAAGTGCCGTGGCGATGATCGAGGGCGGCCACAACGCCAAGATGCTGCCCTCCGGAATGGCGGCCATCGCCACGGCGCTGCTGGCCTTCCTGAAGGCGGGCGATCATCTGCTCATGGCCGACTCGACCTACGACATGACCCGGCAGTTCTGCGATGGGATGCTCAAGGGCCTCGGCATCGAGACGGCCTATTATGACCCGCTGCTCGGCCGCGGCATCGCCTCCCTGATCCGCCCCAACACCCGTGTGGTCTATTGCGAGCAACCGGGCTCACTGACCATGGAGGTGCAGGATGTGCCCGCCATCGCCGAAGCCGCCCACCAGGCGGGCGCCATCGTGATGATCGACAACACCTGGGGTGCGGGCCACTTCTTCAAGGCCTTGGCGCATGGCTGCGATGTCTCGATCCAGGCGGCGACGAAATATCTGGTTGGCCATGCCGATGCGATGATGGGGACCGTTACCTGCAATGAAGCCACATGGGAACAATTCAAGGCCGGTTACGAGGCCATGGGCCAGTTTGCCGGCCCCGACGACATGTACCTGACATTGCGCGGCATCCATACGCTGGACGTGCGGCTGGAGCGCCACCAGAAGAACGCCAGCGCCGTGGCCGAGTGGCTGCGCAGCCGCGATGAGGTCGAAACCGTGCTCTATCCGGCCTTGAGCAACGCGCCGGGCCATGATCTGTGGAAGCGCGATTTTACGGGTGCCTCGGGCCTGTTCTCGATGGTGCTCAAACCCTGCGGGAAAAAGGCCGTCGATGCCTTCCTCGACCGCCTGTCGTTGTTCGGCATGGGCTCCAGCTGGGGCGGATTCGAAAGTCTCGCCATCCCTTTCAGGCCGCCGCGCACGGCCACGCGGTGGACGGCACCCGGTCCCTGCCTGCGCCTGCACATCGGACTGGAAAGCCCCGATGACCTGATCGCCGATCTCGACGAGGGATTCGCGGCGCTGCGCGGCGTTTCTTGAACTGGCGCGATCAATCCCCATGTTTCGGGGCGCGCCTAAAGGAGTGACCACATGAAGATTGCCCAAACCCTTGCCGCTGCCGCCATGGCCTGTTGCATCGGCTTGCCCGCCCTGGCGCAATCGAGCGACGACCCGGAACTGATCTTCAAGAAAACCACAGTCTGGCGCATGCTGTCGCCCGACGCCAAACTATCGACCTATGTGCTCGACGATCCCGATGTGGACGGCGTCTCGTGCTACTTCACCATTCCGGAGGTCGGCGGCTGGTCCGGTTGGGCAGGCTTTGCGGAGGAACGTTCCGAAATCTCGCTCGCCTGCCGCCAGACGGGGCCGGTGACCATCAAGACAAAGTTCGAACAGGGTGCCGAAATCTACCGCCAGCGCCGCTCGCTGTTCTTCAAGAAAATGCAGATCGTGCGCGGCTGCGACCCAAAACGCAACGTCCTGGTCTATCTCGCCTATTCCGACCGGCTCATCGAAGGCTCATCGCAGAATTCGACATCGACCGTGCCGATTATGCCATGGGGCAACCTGCCGAGCCCCAAATGCGGGGATTTTCTCAATCAATAGGAATAACCAGAGCGAATCCCGTTAAGTTGGAGAGACTGTCCTTGTCCCGTCATGTCCGCGAATGCGGATCATCCTACTTGGCGCGCGGGGACAGAGTGGTTCCTCCGCTCTCGCGGAGGATTGCGAATTATTTAGGTTGATTCGGACAAGCCGGAATTTGGTCCGGGCATGCCTTCGACAAACACGCAACCGCAAACCCCGCGCCCGCGGGCCAACACTGCCTGGAATTGAAGCGGGTGTAGGGTGAGCGCTTCGGGGTGGATCTGCCAGCGGTGAAATCTCCATGCAGACCGGCATTATACCAACTGTCAGATGAAGTGACTCGTTCGTGATTTCCGTTTGGCTTGCTGGGGTGATTCTCTGGAGCGGTTGATTCGCTCTGGAGGCTTGCCATGACGATAGCGGTGACACGGTTGGATTTGCCGGTTGCGGAGTTGCGCCGCCGGGCGCGGTTGGCGGATGACGCCGATCAGGCGCGGCGGATATTGGCGATTGCGCTGGTTCTTGAAGGCGGTTCGCGGGAGGCGGCGGCACGAGCTGCCGGCGCCCAGCGTCAAACCCTCAGGGATTGGGTGATCCGCTACAATGCCGAGGGTCTTGATGGTTTAAAAGACCGCCCGAAGCCAGGCCGGACGCCGCGCCTTTCGGGAGACCACCTGAAGGCGCTTGACCGGCTGGTGGGTCAAGGGCCTGACATCGCCGCCGACAAGGTGGTGCGCTGGCGCTGCGCCGATCTCAAGGCGGTTGCGCAAGAGCGGTTCGGCGTGACGCTTTCGGAGCGTTCGATCGGGCGCATTCTCGGACAACGCCGGTTCGTCAGGCTCAGCGTGCGCCCGCAGCATCCAGATGCCGATGAAGCCTCCCAGTAAGCTTTTATAAAAACTTCGCCGCGTCGGTTACTGCGGCGCTGCCGCCCGAAGCCTTGGACAAGCCGCTCGAAGTCTGGTTTCAAGACGAAGCCCGGGTCGGCCAGAAAGGCACGCTCACCCGCATCTGGGCCCGCAAAGGCTCGCGTCCGCGCAAACCCCGGGACACCCGCTACGAGTGGGCCTATCTGTTCGGCGCCGTCTGTCCGGCTTAGCGCCACAGGCGCCGCCATCGTCATGCCCTACGCCGACACCGCGGCGATGAACGAGCATCTCGCCGTGATCGCCGCCCGCATCACACCCGGCGCCCACGGCATCATCGTCCTCGATGGCGCTGGGTGGCATTGCAGCAAGGCCCTCGTCACGCCAGCCAATCTCACCCTCATAACCCAGCCGCCATTCGCCCCCGAAGTGAACCCCGCCGAAAACGTCTGGGAGTATCTGCGCGGCAATAAGCTCGCCATCCGCATCTACGAAACCTACGACGCCATCGTCGAAGCCTGCTGCCAGGCCTGGAACGATCTCATGGAAACACCACAACGCATCGTCACGCTCACAACCCGCGAATGGGCCAAAGTGTCATAACTTATGACGATTGGTATTATACCGCCTCGGTCTTCTTCCTCGCCGACAAGCGCTTGATGGCTTTGCCAAAGCGCGCCTTGGCCTGGCCCGCGGTGTCATCGGTCAGGCGCACTTTCAGGCGCATGCGGCCGTCCTCGTAGTGCTTGACGCTCAAGACCTCGCCGCGCGCATGGAGCCAGGCCTGGCCTTCGCCGTCGGCGGGATCGACCATGAGTTCGTAGATCACATCCTCGGCGCCTAGCCGGCCCTCGACGAGTTCGAGCAATGGAGCCACACCCTCGCCGGTGATGGCGGACAGCAGCACGCAGCCGGATTTGCGCTGGGCCTGCATTTCACGCTGGGCGCGCGCATCTTGGCTCAAGAGGTCGAGCTTGTTCCAGACTTCGACGATCCGCGCCCGCCTCACTTCGTCGACACCGAGTTCGTTCAGGACGCGGTTGACGTCGGCGCCTTGCGATTCGGTTTCGGCGTGGCTGACGTCGCGGACATGCAGGATGACATCGGCGGCGAGCACCTCCTCCAGCGTGGCGCGGAAGGCGGCGATGAGCGCGGTCGGCAGATCGGAGATGAAGCCCACCGTGTCTGACAGGATGATCTTGCGGCCATGCGGAAGCGTGATCACCCGCATGGTGGGATCAAGTGTCGCGAAGAGCAGGTCCTTGGCCAGCACTTGCGCACCGCTCAGGCGGTTGAACAGGGTGGATTTGCCGGCATTCGTATAACCGACCAG
>JANPCA010000160.1:0-3130 GCA_031430715.1 Hyphomicrobiales bacterium
GGCGTGGCGTTCAAGCCTTTCGACAGGCGGCCGACATATTCCCTGATCTCGCTGTCGCTCGGCATGAATTTGTATTTCTTGGCGTCGGCGATCTTGACCTGTTCGTCGATCAGGGACTGCAGCGCCTGCTTGCGGCTCAAGGCGCCGCCGCCACCGTCGCCCAGGATGCGCAACAGGGCAATGCGCTGGGTGATGTCGTGCTCGGTGACGGCAACATCGTTCACCACCGCGACGACGCCCTGTTCGGCGGCCCCGGCGGATGGAAGCGGGCCTACGGCAAGCGGCAGGGCAATCAGGGCAGCGGCCAGCAAACGCATCATGATCATCAGAACTCGAAGCCGCCGGACACACCACCGATGGTGCGCAACTCGACGCCGAGCATCACGTTATATTCATAGCCGCCCGAATCCGTGCGGTCTTCGCTGAAGGCCAGGCGGGCATTCATGCAATCACAGGTGAAACCGATGCCAGCCGTCTTTGCCATGAAATGATTGCCCCCGATATCGTACCTGAAGCCGCCGAACAGGCTCCAGGCATCTCCCATCTTGTAAGTGGCGTCGCCCCAGACCTGCTCTTCGGCCGTGGGGCGCCCGTATTTGGCTGCCGAAGAAACGTCAGCATAGCTCAAAGACCCTGAAATCCTGTCGAAAGTGAGGCCAAGCGCTGCTTCCTGGACGTTGATCCGCGACAGATCCTCCTCGACGCGGGCCTGATAGCCGAGCGTGGCGTAGGTGTTGAGCTGGACGGCGAGAGCGCCCACCAAATCCGAGGAGGTGCCATCGAGGCCGGAACCCACCGCGAAACTGTTTTCCCCCGCCACATGGAAGGATTCGCCCAGGCTGGCGCGGACGAAGCCGCCGTCTTCCCCCAGCAGCGTGTAACTCAAGCCCGCATTGGTGCGCACGCCGCCCTCGTAGCGGTCGGCGCCGGCGAAGCGGTCGCTGAGGAACAGGCTGCTCGTGTCGAAGTTGAGCGTGATGGCGTCTTCGTTGCCGAGATTGTCCTCGCGCTGTTCGGCGGGCGAGGCGATGGCCTGAAAAACCGGGGTCAGAATACCCTGGGCAAAGCCATGATCGGCGATGAAGGGCCAGCGCATGTCGATTCCCGCGGCGGGCAGAATCCGCAAGTCGGGATCGCCGTCATTCACCGCATCTGGCACATTCTCGGCCATGACAAGATCGCTGCGCAGCTCGGCGAAGTGGGTGACCACCAGGCCCGTGGCGCCGACCGTCTCGCGGCGCCACTTCAGCCGGTTCATGGCGTGGGTCTGCTCAGTTCCCAGCGCATAACCAGAGCCTCTGACGGCATCGGTGCGCCGCAACGAATAGGCATTCATGTCGAATTGCAGTTCGCCGCCCAGCACCGGATCGCCGAAGACATAGGCGGCGGTGACATAGGGGAGCGCGGCGGGAAAGACATCCTGGTTCTCATTGTCAAGCAGCGAGCGGTAGTGGATCAGCTGCGCCTTGGCGTAGTTGCGCTCGCCAAGTTCCGTCACATGCAGCGCGCTGACGGCGGTGCTATGGTTGTTGAGGCCGTATTCGTCCAGAAACGTGCTGTCGCTGGTGAGCGTCCCATCCCATCCCCAAGTCCAGGCGTCGTTGATGCGGAAATCGCCCCTGGTCGCGATGGCGCCGCGCCAGGGGTCGTCTTTTCCTGGCCCCTGGGGATCGCTTTCGCGGATGCCGTAGCCGCGAAAACGATAGCTGCCATCGCGCAGCCGGTGGCGCCATTCAAGGTCGGCCAGCACCCCTTGCTTGGTATTCCACATGGGCGACATTGTCACATCGGCGTTGGGTGCGAGCGCCAGGAAATAGGGGGTCGTCACGCCCATGCCATAGGTGCCGCCGCTGTGAAAAGCCGGCAGGAGAAAGCCGCTGCGGCGTTTGACGGATGGATCGGGATAGGAAAAATAGGGCGTCCACAGGACCGGCACGCCGCCCACTTCGAGCCGGGCGTCGCGGTAATAGAGCGTATGCTCCTCCATGTCGTGCTTGGCTTCCCGGGCCACGATCTGCCACAGCGGGGTTCCGCCTTCATCGACACAGGTCTTGCAGGCGGTGTAGCTGGCATTCTCGTAGATGGTTATGCCGTTCTCGTAGCGCCTGGCATAGGCGGCGGTGATGGTCACGTCATTGGTGAGGAGCGCCCTCACGTGGCGGGCGAAGCCTTGCCTGAAGGTGTCTTTCAGTTGCGCGTAATCGGCCTGGAGGACATTGCCGTTGGGCTCGCGGAATTCAATCGAACCGTTGGCGCTGAAGGTGCCGCGCTTGATGTCGTAGACGACCTTCGAAGCGGTCAGGACATAGGGTCCGTAGGTCAGGCGCACGGCGCCAAGTGCCGTGGCGATCTCGCTCTTGCCGTCGTAGGTCAGGCGGTCGGCGGTCACGTCGACACGGCTGCCTGCCGGCACGCCCGAAGTGTCGGGGGTCACGAATTTGGGGGGCGCCGCGGCACTGAGCGCGTGTGGGGGCAAGGCAAACCCCAAGGCGCACAGCAGGCTTGCGGCGCCCGCCCGCTCGGCCCACCGATGTGCCATCGCCCCCTTGAAGCCCCTGTGCTTCACCCAGCCCCGCTACCGATCACGATCTTTACACTTTCTTAACGGACTTGCCCGGTGCCGTGAAGTGCCGTCTTCCCGCCCAAGGCTCAGCCAGCAATGGGGCGGAAAGGCGGACGGCAATGGGACATGGTTAAGGAAGTGCTGCTGCGGCGCTCAAGATTTCCAAGACGGACAAATCACGCTATGGGAGGTCTTGCAATCGAGAAGGTCATCCATGAAGATCAGTTTTTCAGTACCCACGCTCCCCAAATCGGGCGTGCTCGTTCTCCTCCTGGCCGAGGGGGCCAAGCTCGAGGGCGCCGCCGCGGCGGCCGATGAGCGGACCGGCGGCCAGTTGTCGCGCGCCATGAAGGCTGTGGGTTTCACGGGCCGCAAGGATAGCTCGCTCGACGTGGTGGCGCCCGGCGGAGACTTCAGCCGGGTGATCCTGTTCGGGCTCGGCGCCAGCGACGGACTGAAGCCCCTCGATCTCGAATTACTGGGCGGCGCCATTGCGGGAACGCTGCAGACTCTCAAGGCCGAAGCCGCGAGCATTGCCGCCGATACGGCGCTCAAGCAGATCCGTCC
>JANPCA010000161.1:0-3684 GCA_031430715.1 Hyphomicrobiales bacterium
GCTCGGCATCGGCATCACCGATCAGGTGAGCCTCGAACCCTTTGGGCGCTATTCGGAAAAGGAGCGCAACGCGGTCTCGAACGATGAGACCGGCCGGCGCGGCGACATTGGCCTGCGCAGTACCTTTGCCTGGAATGACAAAACCGAGATCTCCGTCTTCGGACAGGGGACGGTGGCGCTGAGCGGCAAGCGCGCTGCCGATCATCGCGGCGGCATCGGCGGCAAGCGCCAGCTTAACGAGAAGGTCGATGTGGCGGGCGAAATGTCCTATGGCTCGCTCGGTTTCGACGCCACCGCCACGCTTGGCTATGGGCCAACGGCGGACGACCGCTATTACATCGGCTACAGGCTCGACGCCGAACGCCAGGACTCGGCCGGCTGGCCCTATGACCTGACGGGCCGCGACCTCGGCAGCATCGTGGCGGGGGCCAGGCGGCGCTTTTCCGAACAATGGTCGGCCTATGGCGAAGACAACTACGACATGTTCGGCGAGCGCCGCTCGCTCACCCAGGCCTATGGCGTCACCTACACGCCGGACGCGCGCTGGAGCTTTGGCGGCGGGCTTGAAGTTGGCACCGTTTATGACAACACCATCAACCCCGGGAGCGGCTCCAAGAATCCGGATTTCGACCGCAAGGCAATCTCGCTGTCAACCAACTACCGGGGTTCCGATAACATCGACGGCAAGGCCAAGGGCGAAATGCGCTTCGATGATTCCGAGGACAACAGCCGCGACGCCGATTCCTATCTCTTGTCCGCCGCGCTGGGCATCAAGACCTCCGAGGACTGGCGCGCCCTGGCCTCGTTCGACATCGTTCTCTCGAACGCCACCGATACGACGCGCGATGGCGAATATGTGGAAGGTTCACTTGGCTTTGCCTACCGCCCCGCCAAGAGCGACCGTCTCAACGGGCTGGTGAAGTATACTTATCTCCACGACCTCCCCGGCGCCGACCAGGTCTCGATCGACGGAACCAGCAATGGCCCGGCGCAGCGGTCAAACATCTTCTCGATGGATGGGAACTACGATGTCACACGGCGCGTGACGCTGGGCGCTAAATATGGCGTGCGCATTGGAGAGCAGCGGGAGCGCGATCAAGGCGCCAATTGGGAGTCCTCCATCGCCCAACTCGGCATTCTGCGCGCCGACTATCACGTTGTGCACAACTGGGACGCCCTGCTGGAGGCGCGCGCCCTGTGGGATGCCGGCGCCGGGACCGCCGACTATGGCGCGCTGGCCGCGGTCTACCGCCATCTGGGCGGGAACATGAAGCTCGGGCTGGGATACAACTTCGGACGCTTCTCCGATGACCTGCGCGATCTCGTGCATGACGACCAGGGTGTCTTCATCAACCTGATCGGCAAGCTCTAACGCATGTGTCTCAGATACCGTCTTCTTCGATTTCCCAGCGGTGCGCAATGCTGGCGGTCTTGGAGAGGATGGCGGTGGCCGAGCAGTATTTTTCGGCGGAGAGATTGACGGCACGCTCGACATTGGCGGGTTTAAGATTCCTGCCCTTCAGTTTGTAGACAAGCGATATTTTGGTGAAGACCTTGGGATCCTCGGCGGCACGTTCCGCTTCCAGCGCGATATCGAGCCCGGTTACCTTTTCGCGCATGCGTTCGAGGATCATCACGATATCGAAGGCGGTGCAGCCGCCGAGCCCCAAGAGCAGCATTTCCATGGGCCTCACCCCGATATTGCGCCCGCCGGATTCGGGCGCGCCATCCATGACAACGGCATGGCCGCTGCCCGATTCGCCGACGAACGCCCGGCCGTCCAGCCATTGCACCCGTGCCTTCATGATATTTTCCTCCCGTTTTGAATTGCCTATCCCACGACTGGCGTGGAGAGAAGCCACAGGCCGAAGACCGTGTAAAGCACCATCAGCGCATTGAGCGGCACGAGAGCCAGCGCGGATTGGCGCGGCGATGGCGCCTGCCCCGTCATCAAGACGTGAGCAGCCAGCACCGATATGACGTGGCCCACGACGATGATGGCCGTCTGAGCGCGATAGACGAGACCCGCCGCGGCGTAATCCATCATCATTGACGAGGGTGGCTGGATTCGAGTCCAGCCGAAGAGATCAAGCCCGGTGCCGAAGGGATCGCCCCATGCCTTGACCGTCTGGAGGAAAACCACCGGAAACCCGGGCAGATAATGGGCGAGATGATAAGCAAAGGCGATGGGCACAATGGAAATCACCAGCCCCTTCAATTGCGGCAACCTGGCCAGCATGCCGCCCAGCCGCACCGCCAGCCAATAGGCGGTGGCGAGCCCCATGAACATGACCGCAAGGCCCAGGGAATTGGCCAGCACCATGGCCGAACGGCCGGGATATTCGAGCGGGTTGACGCCGAGCATCGCGGCCCAGAAGAAGGTCCGCATGAAGCCGTCGAAGGACACGGCCGACAATGCCAGCAGGATGAAGGCGCTGTTGCCCGCGGGTTGTGGTCCCGCCCGCAGCAATCCGGCCCCCGGCAAGACCACCGCGAGCTTCAGTCTCCCGCCGCGTTCCTGCCATTGCATTGGGCTCAACCAGCCCAGCATGCGGAAATAGACGGAGAAACACTCGGCACCCAGCAGCCAGTCCCGGCCCATCAGCGCCAGCCCGGCAAAGGTCACGGCGGCATAGGCCGTCATGGCGATGGCGAGCCGTTGCGGATCGAAGGGTGTGGGATAGATCAGTTCAAACCAGGCAAAGCCGAAGAACAAAATGACGGCGGGCCATTGGCCAAGCCAGGGTGGATAGCGCAGCGGCGCGTCACCTGTTCGGCGCAACAGATCATGCAGACCCGACCACGGATTGAGCGCCGGCCAAAGATTGCCGAGCAGGATGGTCAGCGCCGTGAAGCCGCTCCACCACAGAGTCCAGATGGTGCCGGGGAGAGGATTGGCAACCGGATCGGGAGGACCGCGGAGACCAGACGCGATCAGCACGGCGATGCCAAGCAGGCTGAAAAGACTCAAGGCGACGCGCCGTGGTGGGGAAAGCGCCGCGATGTCGATAATGCCCGAGCGCGGCGCGGCCCAGTGGAAAAACGGCAATAGCGCCACCAGCAGCACCGATACCGCCACGGCGCCGGCGCCGCCCAGAACATAGAGTTCGGTGGGCAGCAGCATGATGTGGCCGCGCTCGCTGGTGTGCGCCATGGCGCTGCCACCAAGGCACCCCGCCGTCAGCGCCATCAAACTCAGGCGCGCAAATCGCCGCTGCCGGACCGCCATTTCCCCTTCCCTTGACTTGGGCAATTCTTCCTCCCCATAGTGCCGGTCAACAAGAGGCCAAAAGGCCACGCACCGGTCATCAAGGAGGAACTTCATGGGCAACGATATCGGCAACATTCCCAAGCCGGCGGTGATCAGCCGCCGCACGCTGTTGAAAACCACCGGCGCGGTGGCCGGGGCCGGAGTGATGGGCGGGCTGGTCCCGCGGGCCCAGGCCGACGGGGCGCCTATCAAGATCGGCCTGCAGGCCCATCTGACCGGCATCGGCGCCAGCTATGGGCACTGGTACCAGAAGGTGAGCGAAGCGGCCGTCAGCCACATCAACGGCGGCGGCGGCATCGGCGGGCGGCCCATCGAGTTGATCGTCGAGGACGACGCCACGGACCCCAAGCGCGGCTCCGAGATCATCGAGAAATTCGCCAGCCAGCACAAGGTGGACTTCGTCTTCGGGCCGC
>JANPCA010000162.1:0-7275 GCA_031430715.1 Hyphomicrobiales bacterium
CCGGATGTCGTGGTCTACCTGGTGCTGGAAAGCACCCAGGATTTCTCCCGCACGATCCGGTTCGAGGCCCAAGCCATGCACGAGATCGGCGGCTTCGACGAGCGTGCGCTACTGGGCAAGGTCGCCAAGGCGCTCGATGCATCCGTCGGGATGGGCAAGGAAGAGACGCGGCCGGTGGAATCTGGCGTCACCGTTCGCACCGTGGCCTTCGAACGGCTGGTGCAGGAACTGGCCGCAGAGCATCAACTGTTCGTGATGGACAGGAAAGGCACATCGATTCGCGAGCAGGTGTTCCAGGGCAATCCGTGCTTCCTGCTGACCGACCATATCCCGATGCCGAAGAAGACCTTCCACAGCCTCGAGCGGCTGGGGGCGAAGAAGATCACGCTGGGATCGAAGATGCTGTTTGCGTCGCAATGCGTCGTGCTGATCCACCACGAGCTGGACCATCGGTAACGGTTCGCTACCAACGTCTCCTTCCGCCGCCAGAAGCGGACGGTCACCAGTCCCTATCGGACCAAGTAGTTCCTCTTGTTATGGCTGTACTTGCAGCTTGATTCCGATCGACATCGGGTCGTCCATCACCGGCTTGGGGTGCTTGCGGAATTCCAGATTCGCCACCGCGCTCCCCGGCGACAGCCCATCCAGCAGCGACTGGCGCACGGTCAGTGCGCACAGTCGTTCGTAGGCTGCGTACTGGATCAGCCTGTCGCCCGTTGCAGGCGTGGTGGCGCGGGACAGCGCCTTGCGCCACAAATCGAACCGGCGCAGCAAATCCGCCTGAGTCGTATTGCTCACCTCGACCAGGCTCGAATTGAGTACCGGGCTTGCGAGGTAGAGCGCCCCTCGGTCCTGAACTTCGGCCGCAAGCGCATCCTGGAGTCGCCCGCGATCCAGATTCTCGCGCGGTGTGGCAGTCAAACTGGCTTCATTCAAGCCATCCCAGCCCTCTATCCGCGCTTGTTGGCGGGCAACCTTGGCCATTTGAGTGTAGAACTCGATGAATGTCGCCTCATGCTCCTTTACCTCGAGGGCACACTGTTCTAGCAGCAGGGTCGGCGTCACTCGCGTTGGATCCGTCGGCGTCGGCTGCCATGTCTCGAAGTCTTCCCGTTGTGCCACCCGAACCCGGAAGGCGCAAGCAGAGGCCCGCAAATGCAGGCGATCCTTTCGATTGCTGAGGGCATGGAGTCGGGATTCGTCGAGCAGCATGCGGACAGTATCTAGACCAAGCAACTCATCCATGCCAACGCTGATGGTTGGGTCAGCCAGGAATCTGGCCAGGTGTGCGTCAAGCTCGTACGGCCCCGCCAGGGTCTTGCTTGCGATCTGGCCTTCGCCCCAAGCAGTGAACTGCGCAGCGCAGTGCTGTCGCAACAGCGCCACTGTGACCGGAGGGGGGATATGCTTTCTCTGGCTCATGAATTCTTCGCCGAACAAGCCCACTGTCACCACTATGGCTACCAGCGCCGGCGGGATTAGCCACTTCCAGGATATCCAGGCGGGTCGACGGATCATTTCCAAGCTCGGTTCGGTGGAAAGTTCATGCTAGTAACAACGAAACTGCATTACACCCTCAACAATTTTCGCGTCCACCGGGAAATCCGGGGCTTCGCAGGCTCCAAAATTCACCGAGGTCGCACCGTTGGTCGCTGTGATCTTATTTGTCCTCTGCTTGATAGACAGCGAGGCATAGGGACGCCTGCTGCAGTCCACGTCCCGGGCCGAAGAGCCGGCCGGCGCGCCGATCGTGCAATAGATCATGTTGACGTCGAAATAGCATTCGTTTTGAAATCCGCCCTGGGGGCTGATGGAGAGCGGAGTAAGGGTGACGCACTGGCTGGCGACCTTGTCGGCATGATTGATCTTGCGCACTTGGTCCTTGGACTCGGCTTCCTCCTGCTCTGCTTCCCGCTTCTCGATTTTGGTCGGCGATTCGGAGGCGATAGCTGCCACAGGCAGTGGAGAATCGGCAGCGGCCATTTGATCTACAGATCCGGCGGACGCGCTATGCGGTCGCCTGGGCGGTAATTGACTTACTGATGCCGTTGACTGCAGTTGCCACAGCCGGCGTTGTGCCAAACAGAGGCTGAGTCTGTAGTAGGCCCTATTGAACGGATCGCTCTCGCTCTGCGAGAGGGGCTCCAAAGGTTCTACATCGATTGCCAGCCTTTGAAGCATTCCATTTGCAACGCCCTTGCCAGCGCTGGCGGACCGACTTAGGTCGCGGATCTCCGCCGCACACCGTTTCTGGAGGTCGGCCTTGGCTCTGTCCTTGTCACCGTAAGGGCTGGACGCGAGCGCTACCGCCTCGGGAGCGGGATTGGGTAGCGATGGCTTCGCGACAGGCGCTGCCCCAATGGGCGCCGGATTGGCTCGCGCAACCTCGCCTCGATGCTCAAGCCAATCCGCTTGGGCGAGGACCAGACATCTGGTTAGTTCGTTCCTGGCGGCCTGACCGCTCATACCAGTCGCTCGATTGGACTGGACGAAGAGTCCAAGGCTTTCAGCCAAGACTCTCAACCCTTGTGGACTTGTGGCTAGGCCCGGAAAATCCTGCATCACTACTCTCATGCCGCCCTTTCCCATGGATGGATGGTAGAAAGAGTCGTTCGCAACGTATCTGACAAAGGCTGTGAGCGCTTCGCTTCCCAGCTCGAATTGGCCAGAATAGTTGTTCCCAAAAGCCATTGCGGCCTGCCGCTCGGATTCGCAAACGACTTGGGCACTTGCGGCAGTCGCTACCGAAGCGGCACATAACAGGATAGCCATTGTGCCGAAGAGCCTGTGAAAGAGCTTCATCGCTGCGTGTCCAAAAGAAGATGCCGACCTAGAGTCGCGACCGTTTGTTCAATCGCAAGGGGCTTTCTACGCCAACCTATCAGTCTGGAACAGGATGTCAATTGAGAAGTGGATGGTTCCGCCATCTGTATGCAATTGGAATCATCGTTTTGAGAGATGCCTTTCGAACTCTCCGGAACGGCTGCTTTGAGTGGCGGAAACGGTCATTACCAAGATTCCTGCTTACGGCCAGAAGCCCTTCGAGGACTGCTCCTCGACCTTCGGCGCCAGATCGCGGGAAGCGTTATTGCTGCCCGATATCTAGTTGAGTCAGGTAGAGGCGCAAATCGAACTCCAACTGGTGGTAGACCGGCTCCATGTGCGTGCACAGCTGGTAGAAGGGCTTGTTGTGCTCGCCTTCCCTCAGGTGGGCCAGTTCATGGACGGCGATCATCTTCAGGAACTCAGCGGGCGCATCGCGGAACATGGTGGCGATGCGGATCTCGCGGCTGGCCTTGAGCTTTTCGCCCTGTACCCGAGAGATGGCAGTGTGCGTACCGAGCGCGTGCTTCATCACCTGCAGCTTGCTGTCGTAGATCACCTTGCCCAGCGGCACCGATTTGCGTAGATGCCGGTCCTTGAGCGCCTGGACGTAGTCGCGTAGCTGGCCGTCGCTGCGCACGGTGTGGGTTTGCACGTACTTCTCGGCCAGCATCGCGCCCAGCCGACCCTGCTCGATCAACTCGCGCACCCGCGCCTGCACGTGTTCTGGGTAGCCGGCGAGGTACTTCAAAGCTTCCATCAGCAGAGGGCTTGGGACGGGTGGCGGAGACGGTGGGTATGATGGGCCAGAATTCCTCAACACGACACTACGACATGGCGAAGATCAATCCGCTTCAGGAACAACTGATCAAGGCGGGCCTTGCCAAGAAGTCCAAGGCGGCCGCGGTGGCGCGCGAGCAGAACAAGGCCCGGGATGTCAAAGGGCCGTCCGGGCCGAGCGAAATCCAGTTGGAAGCAGAACGGGTACGGGCCGATAAAGTGGAACGAGACCGTGCACTCGCTGCAGAGCGCAAGGCAAAGACGCGCATCGCTGAACTGCGGGCCCAGGCTCGGCAGATCATCGGGGACAAAAAGGTACCGCGCTCGGGTGAAAGTGAGTACCGCTTCACCGCAGACGGCACCATTCGCACCCTGCTGGTCAACGAGGACCTGCGCAAGAAGTTATCCTCCGGCGCACTGGTGATCGCCCGCATGGACGAAAGCTACGAGCTGTTGCCGCGCGCAGCCGCTGAAAAGGTGCGGGAACGCGACGCCAGACTGATCGTGCTCGATCATGGTCAGGATGCGAGTAGCGAACCCTGCCCCGCTACCTCCGAAGACGACGCGTATTACGCGCAGTTCCAGGTGCCTGACGATTTGGTCTGGTAACCGCCCGGTCCGGGCACGAGCCCAGTCCCAATATCTCTCCCGTATCCTCCCTCGAATAGGAACTGCCTATGTCATCCGTGACTCCACCGCTGTCCGATCGTATCAAGGCTTGGACAATTCGCGGGATTGCGGCGCTCATCGCGCTGGCGTCGTTGCTATTTCTGATCTGGCAGATCTACGCCGGACGCATTGACGCGAGCATGTTTTCGGAGCTTCACGGGAAAACCCGTAGCGTCGATGTGGCCCGGGCGGAACCTGCCAACGAGGGCACGATCGTTCACCTGTCCGCGGCAAACCTGAGCAGCGTGCAAGGCGTGAGTGATGCTGCCTTTTCGATTGCCTCGCCAGGATTCGCGCTGCGCCGCGAAGTTGCAATGTTCCAGTGGTTCGAGAAGAAGCACGGTCGCGGCTTGCGCGCGCGCTACGAATACTTTCAGGACTGGTGCTACTGCTGGAACGATTCTGGCAAATTTCACGAGCCCGCCGGCCATGAAAACCCACGGCCCGCGTTCAAGAACGAAGTAATGCTTGCTCCCGACGCCAAGCTTGGGGGGTTCGCGCTTACGGACCTGGCGCTGGCGAACGAAGCATTCGAGGAATACGACGAGGCCGAGCCGCCCTACCCGACGGACGCCCTGGTTCGGCTTGCGTCTGACGTGACCCCGCTAGCCTCGCCAAGCGCGGCGCTGGAAGCCGCCGGATGGAAGCTGTTCGATGGCGGCGCGGCGTACTACCGGGGCAAGGGCGACGAGTCCGACCCGGTCTTGGGCGATCAAGTAGTGAGCTTTTCGCAACTCAAGGGCACCGTGCCGGTCAGCATGATCGGCGTGCAACGGCAGGGCGCCATCGAGGCCTACCAACGCACGCCCGGAAAGGCTTACCTCTTGGCGGTGGCCGGCAAGCAGGATGCGGCTCGGATGATCGCCGACGCCAAGGGCCGCAGCCGGGCCGCCACCGGCCTGTTGTTCGCCGTCGGCGTGATTGGCTTGACACTCAGCCTGGGAGTGTTGGGCCCGGCACTGCAGGGCTTCATCCTGCGCGTGCCGGTGCTTGGCGCTCTTGCCAAGCACAGTGCGTTTGGCGCCACAGCGGTGCTTGGTCTGTTGCTGGGCGCCATTCTCGCAGGCATCGCAAGGTTGTAGGCCAATCCAGATCGGTTCGAGACCTTGCCCATGAGCCCCACCGAGCGCTTCTTCGCACTTCGTCTATTCGACAGCCCACGCTGCGTCCGAAGGAATTCTGCCGATGAATAAGCTAACCGCTTCGCTCCTCCTCGCGATGCTCGGGCTATTTTGCAGTGGCTGTGACACGCAAGTGGCTAATGGAGTAGTCGAGGCAAAACTACCCGCGGCAGCCGCCCAGCCGCCAGCGATTTCGGAGCAGGCGTTTCGCTCAGGTATGCAAATCGATGACGTCAAGAGGGTTGTCTATAGAGACGAGAGCGGCTCCGTCATTTCGTTCGACGTGTTCATTTCGTCCGTTCGCGCTGGCCGCTCATTCGGCAAGGTGGTGGAGGCTGACAAGTCGCTTGCGGAAGTCTCGATCGAGCCGATCAAGTCCACCGCAGCCGATGAGCGGCCGAAGAACTCGACGCTGAGTGTTCCGGTTGCATCGGAGATCCCCCTGCTCAAGGCCCGGGATATTTATGGAAACTTGCACCAACTGAACAATAGCCAGCAATACACGTTGTTGTCGTTCTTCTTCTCAGATTGCGTACCCTGTATCCAGGAGGTCCCGCAGTTGAACTCCCTGCAGGCCGGCGCAAAAAACCTTCGACTTGTTTCAGTCACCTTCGACGACAAGGCGACTGCGGAGCGCTTTGCACGCAAGCGTGGCCTGAAGTTGCCGATAGTTGCAGACAGCCAGGAATACATCGATGCATTGGGTATCAAGACGTATCCGACACTCGTGCTGGTATCCCCGGAAGGTCGCCTAGTCGGAGCTCGAACTTCGTATGTGCCGCCCGCGAATGAAGATGAAGGGGTAAGGGAATTAGAGGAGTGGCTGTTCTCGTTCGGAGTGAAAATCTAGACCCTGGCGGCGTAGTGGAAACAAGTAAGCTGCATGTTGAGCAGCACCATGGGAGCAGGCATGTGGTTGGCACCAACAAATATTTGGGGGCGATTCTGTTGTCCGCACTCGTGGCTTCATCGGCCCTGGCAGCTGAGAAGGACACGACAGTCATCAACGATCCGGCCTATACCCATCCCCAGCAACTGGTCGAAGTAGAACCAGGGCGAAGGCTCAACCTTTACTGCACTGGCAAGGGCTCACCGACGGTCGTATTCGACTCCAGCGTGACCGGCGAGACCGTTGGCTGGGCTTTGGTGCAGCCGGTAATCGCCACGCGCACGCGCGCCTGTTCTTATGATCGTGCCGGCATTGGCTTCAGTGATCCCGGGACTCGAACCGGGACGAGCGCGAACATCGTCGACGATTTGCACCGGTTGTTGACTGCTGCAGCCATCGCGCCTCCGTATATCCTCGTCGGTCATTCGTACGGCGGCATGAATGTCAGGCTATTCAAGGACCACTATCCATCTGAAGTCATCGGCATGGTATTGGTCGACCCCTCGCATGAAGACTGGGTTGAAAGAGTCTGGAGGTTGAGTCTGGTTCAACGCCCGTTCCACCAACGTGTCGCAGATGATTTCGAGCGTATGTGGCGGGATGAGCGCGAATGCGTGCGCGCGGCGACGGTGGGCTTCATCGCAGGATCGGAGCTATATGAGAAATGTATTTCCGAAGCCGATCCGCGCTTAAGTGATGAAATCAACGCGGCCTATCTGAAGACACATTTGTCTCCTGCCTATCATCAGGCCGGATTGACCGAAGACGAGAACCTCCATTTCGCCAGTTCCGATCAGCTGCGAGAGGCCCGAATTTGGTACGGGGACATGCCTTTGATCGTGCTCGCCGCGGGCGATCGACCGAAGCGTCGTAGCGACGAACCGCAAGCGCACAAAGATGCCATCAATCGGTTGTGGTACGTACTTTTTGACGAGCTAGCCGCGCTATCCACCCGCGGTGTCCATCGCGTTGTGCCCAACACCGGTCACGACA
>JANPCA010000163.1:0-2801 GCA_031430715.1 Hyphomicrobiales bacterium
CGCTATGGCAGGCCCGATGCCAGCGACGAGGAAGTCGAAGCCGCGGCCAAGCTCGCCCAGATCCATGACTTCGTGACGAGCCTGCCCATGGGCTATGACGCCATGGTGGGCGAACGCGGCCTCAAACTGTCGGGCGGCGAAAAGCAGCGCGTGTCGATCGCCCGCACAATCCTCAAGGGGCCGCCCATTCTCATTCTCGATGAGGCGACCTCGGCACTTGATACGTTTACGGAGCATCAGATCCAGGCGGCACTGAAGAAGGTCTCGGAGAACCGCACCACGCTGGTCATCGCCCACCGGCTTTCGACGGTGGTCGATGCCGACGAGATCATCGTGCTCGACAATGGGAAGGTGGCCGAGCGCGGCACCCATGATGTGCTGCTGAAAAGGAAGAAGGGCATCTACGCGTCAATGTGGAACCGCCAGCGCCAGGCCGACGAAGCCAGGCTGAAACTGAAGCAAGCCGAGGAAGCCGAGTTCGTTCGAATGGAAAGCGAGCGCCGCGAAGCGCCCGCCAAACTGGCAACAACTTATACACCCTGATCGGCCATCGGCTGTTAAGCCTGTGCCTCGAATTCAAATCGCAATCGCCGAAAATTCGATGCAAATGCATTGCCGATTCCGTTTCGTTTACATCTCTCCCCCATGTTGAGGTCATGCCACGGCGAGGAACCCGTGGACCCGGAAAAGCCCCCACAAGCGGGATATCCGGACAGGGACAATCGCGCCAGGCCCGGAGGTGGAAAGCCGGACTTGCGCCAACCAAGGGATTGGGGAGAGTCAAATGATCGTGACGACAATGGACGGCATCGCCGGGCGCATCACACAGGAAACGCTGGGCGTCGTGCGCGGCACTGCCTTGTGGACCAGGCGGGTGATCAAGACGAGCTTCGGAGGCATCCGCAACGTGGCGGTTACGGGTGTCAAGGAACTGGACTTGGGGCTTAACGAGGCCAAGGAACAGGCCAGTGCCTCGATGATCGAACAAGCCAGGGCAATGGGCGCCAATGCGGTCATCGGTGTGCGCATCGATGTGGTGGAAATGAGCAATGGCGTGTTCTGCGTGAACACCACCGGCACGGCGGTGAAGACACTGCTGCTGCCGGCCTCGGTTCCCTCCTACGAAGCGGCGGCGCCCAAGGCCGACAGCGACCTTGATTTCGACATGGCCTTCGACATGGGCCACCTGGCGGCCAGGCCGTCCTTCCAGGGATCGACGCTCAGGCACTAAATTTCCTCTCCCGCCGGGAGAAGGAAAGTAATACAGCACGAGGCGTCGGGTTCGCGTGGGGAGGGGTCTTCGCGCGAACCCGAAACGTTTTGCGTAAACGGCGCTTAATCGCTAGATGAGCCTCCATGTCGATCATCAACAGCGTCACATCCGTATTCGTCCCCATTCACCGCGAGGGCTACCGTTTCGTTGGCATCTTCGCGGCCGTCACATTGGTGCTGTTCTGGCTGGGGTTGACGGTATTGGCCTGGATCGCCGTGCTGCTCACTCTTTGGTGCGCCTATTTCTTCCGCGACCCGGAGCGCGTCACACCGCTCCGCGATGGCCTGGTGATTTCTCCCGCCGATGGCCGCATCAGCGCCATCGAGGAGGTGATCCCGCCCGCCGAGCTGGACTTGGCCCGCGAGCCCGTGACCCGCATCTCGGTGTTCATGAATGTCTTCGACGTCCATGTGAACCGCTCGCCCATCGACGCCACCATCCGCCGCATTGCTTATGTGCCCGGTCTGTTTCTCAATGCCGACCTCGACAAGGCCTCGCTCGGCAACGAGCGCCAGGCGCTGACGCTGGAGACTGCCGGCGGCAGGCTGATCGGCGTCGTGCAGATCGCTGGACTGGTGGCGCGCCGCATTGTCAAGTTCGTGAACGATGGCGAGCATTTGGCGGCCGGTCAGCGCTTCGGCCTGATCCGCTTCGGCAGCCGGGTCGATGTCTATCTGCCCAAAGGTGTGAAGGCCCATGCCTGCCTGGGCCAGCGCGCCATCGCGGGCGAAACCGTGCTGGCCGACCTCGATGCCACGGAGCCCGAACGCATGGGCCGGAGCAGCTAATGGCCGCGGACGACGAAGGCTTCGTCATCGAGACCCAACCTGAAGCCATCCGCCAGCGCCGCTTCAGCAAGGTTCCGGTGCGCTTTCTGCTGCCCAATCTCATCACCCTCCTGGCCCTGTGCAGCGGCATCACCGCGATAAGGCTCGGCATCGAGGGGCGCTATGAACTCGCCGTGGCGGGCGTCATGGTTGCCGTCGTCCTCGATGCCGTCGACGGGCGCCTGGCGCGTTTCCTGAAAGGCACGTCGCGCTTTGGGGCCGAACTCGATTCGCTCGCCGACTTCGTCAACTTCGGCGTGGCGCCGGCACTCCTCCTCTATGTCTGGTCGCTCAACAGCCTGAGGACGGCGGGCTGGGTGATCGTCCTGGTGCTGGCCATCTGCTGCGCGCTGCGCCTGGCGCGCTTCAACGTGGCGCTCGATGACCCAGGCAAGCCGAAATGGTCCGCTGCCTTCTTTGCCGGAGCGCCAGCACCCGCCGGGGCCGGGCTGGCGCTGCTCCCCATGTATCTGGGTTTTCTTGGCATCATCGACGACGGCCATTTCTACGCGCTGCTGATCGGCCCCTATGTGGTCGCCGTGGCGCTGCTGATGGTCAGCCGCGTGCCGACCTTCTCAGGCAAAAACATGGGCAGCTGGATCGCCCGCGACATGGTGCTCCCCGTCCTAGGCCTCGCCGTCTTCGCCGCCATCATGCTGTTCGCCTATCCATGGGAAGTCCTGACGGTGGTGGCCTTCGCC
>JANPCA010000164.1:0-2746 GCA_031430715.1 Hyphomicrobiales bacterium
CGATGATCACCTGCAGGATGGCACCGGCCCCCACGCCAAAGCAGATGGCGATCCACAGCGGGCTGACGGCCTGCGTGCCCAGCACGGTGCCCAGAACCGCGGGCAGCCCGGCCAGCGCCGCCAGTCCGGCAAAATCGATCAGTCGCGGGCGCTCGCCGGCAATCGGCACGGCGATGCCGATGCCTTCGGTGACATTGTGGATGGTGAAACCGATGACCAGGAAGGTGGCGAGCGCCGCCGATCCAGAGGCCAGCGCGGCACCCACCGCCAGCCCCTCGCCCAGATTGTGCAGCCCGATGCCGAGCGCGATGAAGGTGGCGAGTCTGAGGCCCTCGGGCGCCCGGCCCTTGGCCCGCCCCATGGCCAGCAGCGCCATTGTGGTAATCACCAGCATCACCCAGAACAGCACCGGTCCACGCAGCCGCCCGATGGTTTCGGCCGCCGCCTCAAGCCCCTCGCCAATGGTATCGATCAGCAGGAAAGCCAGGAGGCCGACGGTCAGCGCCAGCAGGAAGTTCATCGTGGACCGCGACACCTGGCGCATGGCGGGCCAGGCGAGAAGGCCAGTGGCCACCGGAACGGCACCCAGCAGCAGCCCGACCGCCGCCAGAATCCCAAGCGACGAGCCCGACAGCACCGGCGTTGCCGTCGCCACCTCGATTGTATGTTCGATGACCGCACCGGTCGAGGTCAGCAACGCGATGTGATGCGCCTCGCCTTCAATCCATGGATAGGGAATGCCGATACGCGTCAGGCCAAGCCTTGTGCCGGCCACGCGCGGTGCCGCGGTGAACTCGCGGTACGCCGTATCGACCTGCACCTGGGCGATGGCGACCGGTGCCGAGCCATCGGTGCGCACCTCAAGCGAGATCATGCCGGGCGTCAGTTGCACCCGCTCGATCGCCGCCTCTTCCACCGGCGGTCCCGTTTGCGACAATTGGTCGAGCGGCCGCCAGATCAAAAGCAGCGCCACGATCAGCGCCAGAACGGCAGCGGGGAGTGCGAGCCAGAAGCGGGTGGAACCCATCACACCACCTCGAAGTGGCTCATCCAGCCAAGTTCGGCGAACTCCGACTGGTGGGCGTGGAACATGTAGATGCCGGGCTCGTGCTCGGCGAAAGACATCTCGATGATGCCGCGCTGGGCCTGGCACAGCATCACCGTGTCGATGGTGCGGTGGGTGGGAGTCAGCGTCGTGCCGTGATCGAAAAAATCGAAGAAATTGGCATGCACATGCAATGAATTGATCGGATCGAACTCGGTGATGTTGACCAGATAGATGCGGATCGGCCGGGCCTTTTCCAGGCGGATCGGCTTGTCGAAATAGGCGAAGGGAATGGAGTTGACGGCGTAGAATTCGTTCTCGTCGTCGAAATTGGTGTCAAACGCGTTCATCACCATCACCAGTTCCTGCCACGCGGCATTCTCCGGCGAACCCAGCAATCGCGAGGCGGCGGCGGCGCGCTGCTCGGGATGCCGCGCCGGGTCGGGATCGACGATGAAGGCGCCGTAGAGGCCCTTGTGGATGTGGCGCTTCAGCGGAATGGCGTGGCAATGATAGAGATGGCAGCCAAATGGCTTGGCATCGAACTCATAGGTGAATTCGCCGCCGGGCTCGGCCATGCCGGCGCCGGGAACGCCATCCATGCGGGCGGCATGAATGCCGTGGAAATGCATCGAATGCGGATGCTTGCTGCCATTGACGAAGCGGATGCGCAAGCGCTCGCCCTCGGTGCAGCGCAGCGTCGGCCCGGGGATGCGGCCATTGTAGGACCAGCCGGCGAATGTGATCCCCGGCGCCACTTCGAATTCATGATCGAGCGCCGTGATGGTCCATTCGCGCAAAACCCGGCCATCGCTCGCCTTCGAGACGGTGCCGGCGTCAAAGTCCCTGAGGATTTCATGCGGGTCGAAGCCGTTGGCGGCATGATCGACCTCACCCACCAGGCGGTTGCGGAATTGGTCATGGCCGGCGTGGCCGGAAGACTCCTCCGCCAATGCCGCTCCGCCAGCCGCCAGCGGCACCAATGTGCCTGCCACGGCGGCCCGGCGCAGAAAGCCGCGCCGGCTGAAACCGCCGAAAGGTGGAATGTCACTCATCTGCTTCGTTTCCAATTCTATGCCGTCAAGTTTAGCATTGGCTAAACTATAGTCAATAGGCTAATCTGCCTGCAACAGGGAGAGCGAATGGCATGGCTTTGGCGCGCAAGAAGGTCCCGTCGGCGAAGACCCGCTCGGCGGCGTTCCGGCGCATCCGTGCCGATCACCAGTCGGAATTGGCCGAGGATTATGTCGAACTGATCGCCGACCTGATCGACGAGCACGGCGAGGCGCGCGGCACGGATGTGGCCCTGCGCTTAGGGGTAGCCAATGCCACCGTCGTCAAAACGCTAAAGCGCCTGCAAGACGGGGGCCTGGTAACCCAGGAACCCTACCGCTCGATCTTTCTGACCCCCGTCGGTTGGAAGATGGCCGACGACGGCCGCAGAAAGCACAAGATCGTCGAGGGCTTCCTGCTGGCGCTCGGCATCTCGGAAGAAACCGCCCGCATCGATTCCGAGGGGATCGAACACCATGTCAGTGAGGAAACACTTAAGGCCATGGCGCGGTTCGTGGCGCGGGGCGGCCGCTGACGATGTATTCAAATTTTGTCATCGCCGGACTCGTTCCCATAGGCGCTAACTTAAGCGAGTTTCTCCCTTAAATTGTCATCCCCGCACTTGTTGCGGGGACCCATGGTTCAACA
>JANPCA010000165.1:0-7851 GCA_031430715.1 Hyphomicrobiales bacterium
CTCGGATCGATGCCCACGGGTTGAGGGCATCAAGCAAAAAGAGCGAAGCTTGCGCCCCGCTCTTCTTGTTTCCTTAACGTTTCCTTTTCTGCCGAAGACCTATCCGGCGGGGCAGCTGCCGAATGGCGCGCCCGGAAACCACCTCCCCAGACCTGGGTCCACCTGAAGTGCAACACCGTGGTCTTGTTCTTATTGGGCGCGAAGCTAGCATAAACAAATCACTTGTCGAGTTAAAAGTGACACATTGCAGACACAATTGGAAAGGGCCGATTATTCTCACTTCACGGTAGCTTAGCTAGCGGCCGAAGACGGAAAAGGCGGCCCATAGTTCGGGCTGGGCGGGGTGGGCCCGGCGGAATGCGACGACCGCCAGGCGAAGGGCTTCGGGCAGAGGATGGCCTTCGAGATTGCGGACCGTGGCGGTCATGATCGAGCGGGTCGCCGCATCGTCGATGTTCCACAGGCTCATCAGAACCGGCCCCGCACCCGCGATGTCGAAGGCCCGCGCCAGGCCGATGATGCCGCCGTCATGGGCGAGGCCTAAGCCTGTCTGGCAGGCCGAGAGGAAGACGGGAACGGCGGGCAGGGTCATGCGCTGGATCGTCAGCGCGTCAAGCCTGCCGCCACTGAGCTTGATGAAGCTGCCGGTGAGCGGATCGCCGGGATCGGCAATCCCATGGGCGGCGAAATAGATGAGGCGGGGCCTCAACGCCAGGCCGTCCACGACGGCGGGCAGGGTGGCCTCCCGTCCGGTGAGAGGCTTAACGCTGTAAAGAACGGCGATGTCCTGGGACTCGGCCCTGGCGCCGGGCAGCGGCGGAAAATCCCAATCGGGATCGCCACTGCCATCTGGGTCGCCGACGACCAGGGCCGGGCCGAGGACCGCTGCTTGGGACGTTTCCGGTTCCTCGATGTCATAATCCGGCGTGATGCGCAGGTAGCCGGGGGCGGCCTCGAGGAGATTGGGCAGAATGGCAAAGGACATGCGCTCGGCCAGCACCGTTCCAGCCCGATCGAGGGGCAGGGCGCTGAAGGGCACGGCGCCGATATTGCCCGATGGCACGATCAGCAGGTGTCGGATGTCCGCCAGCCCTTCGCGGATGGCCTCGGGCAGGATGATGGCCGACAATTGACGCAACGCACCTGCCGCGCCGGCGCCGGGCTGCGCCGCTGGTTCCTCTACGGCCATGGCGCCGCGCCGCCGCGGTGCCCGTTGATGAGCGGCCCGCGCGATGCCGCGGGCTTCGGCAAATTGCGCCAGCGCCTGGCCGGCCTCCGCCAGGCTGCCGTTCAGGAGGGCGGACCGCGCATTGGCGTCCCGGCGCAGCAGCAGGACGCAGTGGTCCGCGCCGGAGGAGCCGAAAATCAGCAGCGCCGTGCCGGGTTCGAGATAGGTCTTCAGCGCCTGCCCGAAGGCGGCGACATCATCGGGCCGGGGCGGCGGCGGCAGGCCGCGGGTGCCGAGCAGGCGGGCCGCATTTTCCAGATGTTGCGACAGCACGGCTTCGAAGCCGCAGGCAGGCTCAGCGCTTGCGGCGGGCATGGCGGCAAGAATTGCCAGAACGGTCATGCACAGGATTTTCAGGCTCCGCATGCTGTGATTCCCCGCCCTTGTCTTGAGTTCCCGCCGCATTCGCTTAAAAGAGCCGCAAATTTCATTCAAGCAGGGATTCCCATGCGCCTTTCGCACTATTTCATGCCCATCCTGCGCGACGATCCCAAGGAAGCGGAAATCGTCTCGCACAAGCTCATGCTGCGCGCCGGCATGATCCGCCAGGAGGCGGCGGGGAGCTATTCCTGGCTGCCGATGGGTTTTCGCGTGTTGAAAAAGATCGAGCAGATCGTGCGCGAGGAACAGAACCGGGCAGGCGCCATCGAGGTCTTGATGCCGACCATCCAATCGGCCGACCTGTGGCGCAAGTCGGGGCGCTTCGATGCCTATGGCAGGGAAATGCTGCGCATCAAGGACCGCCATGACCGCGACATGCTCTATGGCCCCACCAACGAGGAGATGATCACCGACATTTTCCGCCAGGGGGTGCAGAGCTACAAGGATCTGCCGCGCAATCTCTATCACATCCAGTGGAAATTCCGCGATGAAGTGCGGCCGCGCTTCGGGGTGATGCGGGGCCGCGAGTTCCTGATGAAGGACGCCTATTCCTTCGACGTCAGCCGCGAGGCGGGGCAGCATGCTTACAACAAGATGTTCGTAAGTTATCTCCGCACCTTCGCGCGCATGGGGCTGAAGGCGGTGCCGATGCGGGCCGAGACCGGACCGATCGGCGGCGACGACAGCCATGAGTTTTTGATTTTGGCCGAGACCGGCGAGAGCGGCGTGTTCTTCGACCGCGATTTCTTCGACATGGACTGGTCGGCCTTCGACATCGACTATGACGACGTGGGTGCGGTCGCCAAGGTGGTCGAGGATTTCACGTCGAAATACGCGGCCACCGACGAGAAGCATGAGCAGGGCGAATTCGAGCGGCGGGTTCCGGAGGCAAAACGCCTGACCGGCCGCGGCATCGAAGTGGGGCATATCTTCTTCTTCGGCACCAAGTATTCCGAGCCGCTCGGATGCGAAGTGCAGGGGCCGGACGGCAAGAAGGTGACCGTGCAGTCGGGTTCCTATGGCATCGGTGTATCGCGCCTGGTGGGTGGCATCATCGAGGCTTCCCACGATGCGGCTGGCATCATCTGGCCGGAACCGGTGGCGCCCTTCAAGATTGGGCTCATCAATTTGAAAGTAGGCGATGCGGAGACGGATGGCGCCTGCATGAAGATCTACAAGGCGCTCGAGGCCAAGGGGGTCGACGTTCTCTATGACGACCGCGACGACCGGGCGGGTGCCAAGTTCGCAGCCATGGATCTGATCGGTCTGCCGTGGCAGGTGATCGTCGGCCCGCGTGGGCTCAAGGATGGCATTGCCGAGGTCAAGAACCGCAAGACGGGCGCGCGCGAGAACGTGGCGCTCGGCCAGATCGTGGCGCGCCTGGCATGATGAAGTGGATAATGCGCAATTCGTCTTCTCCCATCGCAGAAGGGAGAAGGGTGAGTTATGAATAAATCCCTCCCCGACACCCGCCCCTTCGCGTCCTTCGAGTGGATGCTGGCCTTGCGCTATTTACATGCCCGCCGCCGGGAAGGCTTCATCTCCGTCATCACCCTGTTTTCGTTTCTGGGAATCTTGCTTGGTGTTGCAACGCTCATCGTCGTCATGGCGGTGCTCAACGGGTTCCGCGCTGAATTGCTTGACAAAATTCTGGGCTTCCAGGGCCATGTCAGCATCTATCACGCCGACACCTCGCCCGTTCAAAACTATGCCGAACTCGAAGAGCGGCTGACCAAGATTCCCGGTGTGACCCGTGCCGTGGCGCTGGTCGAGGGCCAGGCCATGGCCTCCAGTTTGCGCAACAACACGGGTGCCCTGGTGCGCGGCATTTCGGAAGCGGGCATCTCGAAACTGCCGAGCCTTGTGAACAAGGATCTGCGCACCGCCCTGAAGGCGCCGGGCATTCCCGATGAGGCACCCTCGCTGGCGGGTTTCGAAAAATCGGGCGGCGTGGCCATCGGCGAGCGCATGGCGTGGCGGCACCAGTTGGGGCTTGGCTCCAACATCACCATTATTTCTCCAGAAGGCCCCGACACGGTGGTGGGCAACGCGCCGCGCATCCGCGACTATCCGGTGCTCGCCATCTTCAAGGTCGGCATGTCGGACTATGACGAGAATGTTATTTATATGCCCTTGGCCGAAGCCCAGGACTATTTTGTAACCGATGACGGCGTGAGCCAGATCGAATTGACGGTCGAGAAGCCGGATCAGATCGAGGACATGCTGCTGGCCATCGAGGACGCGGCAGGCCCCGGCATGCAGATTCAGACCTGGAAACAGCGCAACATGACCTTTTTCAACGCGCTGGCGGTCGAGCGCAACGTGATGTTCCTGGTGCTGACGATGATCATCCTGGTGGCGGCGCTTAACATTATCTCCGGCCTCATCATGCTGGTCAAGGACAAGGCCCGCGGCATCGCCATACTGCGCACCATGGGGGCGACGCGGGGTGCCATCATGCGGGTGTTCTTCCTGACTGGCGCGGCGATTGGAACGGCCGGCACGCTCGGCGGTTTCATCACCGGATTGCTGATCTGCCTCAACACCGAAAGCATCCGCAAGTTCATTACCTGGGTCTCGGGCGTCGATCCCTTCAATGCCGAAATCTACTACCTGGCGCAACTGCCGGCCAGGATGGACCCCTGGCAGACTTTCCTCATCGTGCTAATGACGCTGGCGCTCTCCTATGCCGCCACACTCTATCCGTCATGGCGGGCCGCCAGGCTCGACCCGGTCGAGGCGCTGCGCTACGAATGAGCTCCGCCATTCCAGCGCTCGAACTGCGCGATGTGGCGCGCTCCTTCGCGCAAGGCGAGGGGCGCCTCGATGTCTTCAAGGACCTGAACCTCACGGTCTATCCCGGCGAGATCGTAGCGCTGGTGGGACAATCGGGATCGGGGAAATCCTCCTTGCTGCATATCGCCGGGTTGCTGGAAGCGCCAACGGCGGGCGATGTTCTGATCGCCGGGCAGAACTGTTCGGCCATCGACGACCAGGGCCGCACCCGCATCCGCCGCATCGGCATCGGTTTCGTCTATCAGTTCCATCACCTGCTGCCGGAGTTCACGGCCCTTGAAAACGTGATGATGCCGCAGTTGATCGCCGGCGTTGCAAAGGCCACGGCAATGGCACGAGCCAGCGATCTGCTGACGCGTCTTGGGCTGGCCCCCCGCATCCAGCATCGGCCCACCGAGCTTTCGGGCGGCGAGCAGCAGCGCGTGGCGATTGCTCGCGCCTTGGCCAATCGGCCCTTGCTTTTGCTTGCCGATGAGCCGACCGGCAATCTCGATCCGGCGACCGCCGCATCGGTGCATCGGGAACTCTTGCGCTTGATCCGCGAGGAGGGCCTGGGGGCACTGGTGGCCACGCACAATCATGATCTGGCGGCCGGCATGTCGCGCATCGCCAGGCTCGATCAGGGCCGCATCGTGGAGGGCTGAGATGAAAGCAATTTCCAATGGCGTGACCTTTATCCATTTGCGGACCCACTCGGCCTATTCGCTGTCCGAAGGTGCGCTGCAAATCAAGCAGATCGCCGCACTCGCCAAGGACGCCAAGATGCCGGCGGTGGCGATCACCGACACCGGCAATCTCTTCGGCGCGCTGGAATTTTCCGAGGCGCTGGCCGAGAAGGGTATCCAGCCGATCATCGGCTGCACCCTCAAGGCCGACCTGGCGGAGGTGAAAGAGGGGGCGTTAAAACCAAGTAACGGCCTGCGCCGCATCCCCTCCCTTGTGCTGCTGGCCAAGGACGAGACCGGCTACGGCAACCTCATGAAACTGTCGAGCCGGGCCTATCTCGACACGCCCGACAATGCCGAGCATCATGTGCCGTGGGACTATTTGATGCGGCACAGCGATGGCCTCATCTGCCTGACGGGCGGGCCGGGCGGGCCGGTGAACGATGCGTTGGTGGCGGGGCAAGGCAGCCTTGCGCGTGAGCAAGTGCAGCGGCTTCTATCTCTATTCGGCGACCGGCTCTATATCGAATTGCAGCGTCACGGCATGGAGGCCGAACGCAACGCCGAGCCGGGACTCATCGCGCTTGCCTATGAGTTCGGTGTGCCGCTGGTTGCCACCAACCAGGCTTATTTTGCAAAGCCCGAAGACTACGCCGCCCATGATGCGCTGATCTGCATCGCCGAAGGCGAGGTGCTGGTCACCGAGGACCGGCGGCGCCTGACTCCCGAACATTGCTTCAAGTCGCAAGCCCAGATGGCGGCGCTGTTTGCCGATCTGCCGGAAGCGATCGAGAACACCGTCGAGATCGCCATGCGCTGCGCTTACCGGGTGAAATCGCGCGCGCCCATCCTGCCGCGCTTCGCCGATGGCGACGAAGCCGAAGAGCTGCGGCGGCAGGCCCATGAGGGGTTGGAGCAGCGTCTCGCCACGCGCGGGCTGGTCGAGGGCCAGACGCGCGAAGACTACGTGAAGCGCCTCGATTTCGAGCTCGACGTCATCACCAGCATGCAGTTTCCCGGCTATTTTCTCATCGTCGCCGACTTCATCAAATATGCCAAGGCACGCGGCATTCCGGTGGGGCCGGGGCGCGGCTCGGGTGCCGGCTCGCTCGTTGCTTATGTATTGACCATTACCGATCTCGATCCGTTCCGGTTCAACCTGCTGTTCGAGCGCTTCCTCAATCCGGAACGCGTGTCGATGCCCGACTTCGACATCGATTTCTGTCAGGACCGCCGCGACGAGGTGATCTCGTACGTGCAGCAGCGTTACGGCGCCGAACGCGTGGCGCAGATCATCACCTTTGGCAAATTGCAGGCGCGCATGGTGACGCGCGACGTGGGCCGCGTGCTGCAGATGCCCTATGGCCAGGTCGACCGGTTGTCGAAACTTATACCGAACAACCCAGCCAATCCGCTTACTTTGCAGCAGGCCATCGACGGCGAGCCGAAACTGCAGGAGGAACGCGACCGTGACCCGGCGGTGAAGACGCTGTTCGAGATCGCGCTGAAGCTCGAGGGCCTGTACCGCAATGCCTCGACGCACGCGGCGGGCGTGGTCATCGGCGACCGGCCGCTGGAAGAACTGGTGCCGCTCTACCGCGATCCGCGCTCGAGCATTCCGGCCACCCAATACAACATGAAATATGCCGAGAAGGCGGGGCTGGTCAAATTCGATTTCCTCGGCCTCAAGACGTTGACCGTCATCCAGAAGGCGATCCGGCTCATCCATGTGCGCGAACCGTCCTTCGACATCGACCGCATCCCCTACGACGATGCCAAAACCTATGACATGCTGGGCCATGGCGATACGGTGGGTGTGTTCCAGCTGGAAAGTTCCGGCATGCGCGACGTGCTGCGCAAGATGCATGCCGACCGCGTCGAGGACATCATCGCCATCAACGCGCTCTATCGCCCGGGGCCGATGGACAACATCCCGCGCTTCATCGCCTGCAAGAAGGGCGAGGAGCAGCCGGACTATTTACACCCGCTGCTTGAGCCATTGCTCAAGGAAACCTACGGCATCATCGTCTATCAGGAACAGGTGATGCAGATCGCCCAGTTGCTGTCGGGCTATTCGCTGGGCGAGGCCGATCTTTTGCGCCGCGCCATGGGCAAGAAGATCAAGTCCGAGATGGACGCCCAGAAGGCCCGCTTCATCCAGGGCACCACGGAGAAGGGCATCAATGCCGATCGTGCCGATTATATATTCGAGCTCGTTGCGAAGTTCGCAGGTTACGGCTTCAACAAGTCGCACTCCGCCGCCTATGGCGTGATTGCCTATCAGACGGCTTTTCTCAAGGCCAATTTTCCGGTGGAGTTCCTCGCGGCCTCGATGACCCTCGATCTCGGCAACACCGACAAGCTGATGCTGTTCCGGCGCGAGGCGCAGCGCATGGGCGTCACGGTGGTGCCGCCGTCGATCAATGCCTCAGGCGTTGATTTCGCGGTGAAGGACGGGGCCATTCTCTACTCGCTGGCGGCGCTGAAGAATGTCGGCGCCGGGGCCATCGAGCATCTGGTGAAGGTGCGCGACGAGGGTGGGCCGTTCAAGTCGGTGGGCGATTTCGCGCGGCGTGTGGATGCGCGCATGCTCAACAAACGGGCGCTCGAAAGCCTCGCCAAAGCCGGTGCGTTCGATGTCTTGAATGCCAACCGGGCCCAGGTGCTGGATGGGGTCGAGTCCATTCTCGCCATGGCCAACCGCACGTCGAGTGCCGCGGAGGCGGGGCAGAACGATCTGTTCGGCGGCATTCAGGGCGCCTCCGACGAACTCGTCCTGCC
>JANPCA010000166.1:0-4931 GCA_031430715.1 Hyphomicrobiales bacterium
CGGTCCAAGAACGTGCTGTCGGTGCTCATGCATGTCCTGATCGTGTTCTGCGTGATCTCGATCCTGTGGGTCGTCTACGGCTATTCGCTGGCCTTCACCGGCAACAGCTCGGCGGCCCTCAACCCGTTCATCGGCGGATTCTCGAAGTTCTTCCTGAGCGGCGTCACGACGGCCTCGGAAATCGGCACCTTCTCCAAGGAAACCAATATTCCGGAACTGTGTTTCGTCATCTTCCAGATGACCTTCGCCTGCATCACCCCGGCCTTGATCGTCGGGGCTTATTCCGAGCGCATGAAGTTCTCGGCGGTCTTGCTGTTCATGGTGATCTGGTTCACCTTCGCCTATCTGCCCATGGCCCACATGGTGTGGTTCTGGGCCGGGCCCGACGCCTATACGCTGTCGGCCGATAACATTGGCGTGGTCAAGGCCATGGTCGGCGAGGAAGCCGCCACCAAGTTCCTGGCCGATCTCGCCGCCGCCACGACTGACGACGCCAAGGCCCAGGTGCTCGGCGCCTATGGGGCGCTGGTCAATGCCACCAATGGTTATCTGTTCAACTGGGGCGCCATCGATTTCGCGGGCGGCACGGTGGTGCACATCAACGCCGGTGTCTCCGGCCTCATCTGCGCCATCGTGCTGGGCAAGCGCGTCGGCATGGGCAAGGATCTGATGGCGCCGCACAACCTGACCTTTGTGCTGGCCGGCACCGGCCTCCTGCTGTTCGGCTGGTACGGCTTCAATGCCGGCTCCAACCTCGAAGCCAATGGGTTGACGGCACTGGTCATCCTCAACACGACGATCGCCGCGGCTGCGGCGGCACTCGCTTGGACGGCCGGCGAGTGGCTGTTCCGCGGCCATCCGAGCTTGCTCGGCGCGGCTTCGGGCGTGGTTGCCGGACTGGTCGCCATTACGCCTGCCTGCGGCTGGGTGGGTCCGGGTGCGGCCATCGTCATCGGCTTGGCCGCCGGTTTCGTCTGCCTCTGGGCGGTGGTCTTCCTCAAAGCCAAGTTCGGTTATGACGACGCCCTCGACGTGTTCGGTGTCCACGGCGTGGGCGGCATCCTCGGTGCGCTCCTCACCGGCATCTTCGTCAACCCGGCGCTGGGTGGCGTCGGCGTCACCGACTATCTGGCGGCCGATACCTCCTATGTCACGGCGGCCTATGACTTCGCGGCCCAGATGAAGGGCCAGATCGTGGCCGTGATCGTCGCCGTGCTGTGGACCTCCATCGTCACCTATGTGGCGCTGATGATCTGCAAGGCCACCACCGGGCTTCGCGTCAGCGAGCAGCAGGAGCGCGAGGGCCTCGACGTCGTCGACCACGGCGAGCGCGCCTATAACTGAGACGGTTTCCTCCCAGAACTTACCGGCGGGGTTACTCCCGCCGGTTTTTTTATGCTCATGATCTTTCTGGATTTTACGGCGCCTTAACCACGAGCCGCCATTCTGGCCTTAACCAATTGTTATGCCGGTGGGGCCTTCTCCCCGGCGGAGGCGGCCATGGCATATGATCCTTCCTTCGACACCGACGACAGCGCGGTTCCCGCCGCCGTCAAACTCTTCTTCAAGAAGCGCCTCTATGAAGCGGCGGGCGGGCTCCTCTTCGCGGTGCTGATTGCCGCTGGCGTGGCGCTGGCCACCTGGTCGGTGGAAGACCCGTCGCTCAATCATGCGCTCGACCGCGCGGCGAAGAACTGGCTCGGTTATCCCGGTGCGGTCGTGGCCGACGAACTGATGCAGCTCTTGGGGCTGGGAGTCCTGCCCTTCATCGCCATCCCGGTGAGCTGGGCGGTGCGCTTTTGTTCCCACGAGGGCTTGCGGCGTCCGGTGCGCGCCGTGGCCGCTTGGCTGGCTTGCGTGCTGGCCGCAAGCGCCACGCTCTCGGCACTCCCCGTGCCGCAACTCTGGTCGCTGGTGGCGGGGCTGGGCGGCAATGCTGGGGATGTCATCCACAACTTGGCTCTCATGGTCCTGAGCTTCGGCATCAAGGGGACATTCGCGCAAGCCATCGCCGGGTTCGCGATGCTCGCCGCCACCTTGATGCTGGGCCTCAGGGCCACCGAACTTGGCCGGCCGGAAGCCCAGCGCCGGGTTTCGGCAGTGGGAAAGCTGAGCCGCGGTGCGGCCTCGGGCCTGCTGAGCGGCAGCCGCGCGCTGCTCCAGCGCTGGCGCGAGCGCCGGGCCCGCAAGACCCCTGCCGACGGCCTCGATGATGGCGACGACATCATCCGCAGGCTTGCACCCGAAGTGAGCCGCAAACCGCCCAAGACCTATGGCCGCATCGAACCGGTCCTGTCCCCGTCCCCGCGCCGTGCCGCCGCCCCGGTGGAAGAAGATATTCCTGAAGACGAAATGCCCTATGAGGACGGCGAAATCGCCGGGGAAGAGCCGCCGCCACCCAAGGTGACGCGCACCGACAAGCCGCTGAAGCAGGGCAAGAAGCTCAAGAAAGATATCCAGCCGGGCTTTAGCTTCGGGGAGTCGAGCGATTACGAGATGCCGCCGCTGACCCTGCTTGCCGAGCCGAAGCGCATCGGCAAGACCGCCGATCTCTCGGATGAAGCCCTCGAACAGAATGCCCGCATGCTGGAAGGTGTGCTCGACGATTTCGGCGTCAAGGGCCAGATTATCAAGGTCAGGCCGGGTCCGGTTGTGACGCTCTATGAACTCGAACCCGCACCAGGAATAAAATCGTCGCGGGTCATCAGCCTGGCCGACGACATCGCCCGCTCGATGAGCGCCATTTCGGCGCGCGTCGCGGTGGTGCAGGGCCGCAATGCCATCGGCATCGAACTGCCCAATGTGAAACGCGAAACTGTTTACTTGCGCGAGTTGCTGGGCTCCGAGGCCTTCGAGAAATCCAATCTCAATCTCGCCCTGGCGCTCGGCAAGAACATCGGCGGCGAACCGGTCTTCGCCGATCTGGCGCGCATGCCGCATCTGCTGATCGCCGGCACCACCGGCTCGGGCAAGTCGGTCGGCATCAACACCATGATCCTGTCGCTGCTCTATCGCCTGCCGCCGGAGCGCTGCAAGCTCATCATGATCGACCCCAAGATGCTGGAATTGTCCGTGTACGAAGGAATTCCGCATTTGCTCGCTCCCGTCGTCACCGATCCGCGCAAGGCGGTGGTGGCGCTCAAATGGGCGGTGCGCGAGATGGAGGACCGCTACCGCAAAATGTCGAAAGTCGGTGTGCGCAACATCGACGGCTTCAACTCGCGCATGAAGCAGGCCCAGGCCAAGGGCGAGCAGATTTCGCGCACCGTGCAGACCGGCTTCGACCCCGAATCGGGCGAGCCGATTTTCGAGCGCGAGCAGATGGACCTGCAGCCCATGCCCTATATCGTGGTCATCATCGACGAGATGGCCGATCTCATGATGGTGGCGGGCAAGGACATCGAGGGTGCCGTGCAGCGCCTGGCGCAAATGGCCCGCGCGGCGGGCATCCATGTGGTGATGGCCACCCAGCGGCCCTCGGTTGACGTCATCACCGGCACCATCAAGGCCAATTTCCCGACACGCATGTCGTTCCAGGTCACTTCCAAGATCGACAGCCGCACCATCCTCGGCGAACAGGGTGCCGAACAACTCTTGGGGCAAGGCGATATGCTCTACATGGCCGGCGGCGGGCGCATTTCGCGGCTCCATGCGCCCTTCGTCGCCGATGAAGAGGTCGAGAAGATCGTCAGCCACCTCAAGGCGCAAGGCTCGCCCGACTATCTCGAAGCCGTCACCGAAGAGCAGGAAGAGGGCAGCTACGGCGAGCCCGGTGCCGCCGGGGGCGAAAGTGCGGGCTCGGGCGACGATCTCTATGACCAGGCGGTCGCGGTCGTCCTGCGCGACAAGAAGGTCTCAACCTCCTATGTGCAGCGCCGCTTGCAGATCGGCTACAACAAGGCGGCAAGCCTCATCGAGCGCATGGAGAAGGAAGGCGTCATCACGGCGGCCAACGCCACCGGCAAACGCGACATCATGGTGCCGGGGGATAGTGCGCGGGTGTGAGCCGCCATTGATGCTCGGCAATCCAAGATCAATCGTCTTTCATCTCACTTTGGGGGAAGCCATCGCATATTCCCTCCTGACGTCCATTCCCATCGTGAAAAAATAGTTCCTGGTAGTTGAATATCGGGAAACGGCCTGTTATGGTTCCGTCATCCATTCCAGACGAGGTGACGGCCCATGTGCGGCATTGTCGGACTTTATCTCAAGAACCCCAGGCTCCAGCCGAAGCTCGGCGCCATGTTCAAGCCGATGATCATCGAGATGACGGCGCGCGGACCCGATTCCGCCGGTGTCGCCGTCTACCGCAATCCGGTCAAGAAGAACGAGGTCAAGTTCTCGCTCGCCCATGATGATCCGGCCTTCGACTGGAAAGCCATCGATGCCGGAATTGAGAAAGCCTTCAAGTGCGAGGCAACCGTCAAGGTCATTGGCAACCATTGCATCCTGGTCACCACCGCCAAGGAAGACGCCATCATTCAATGGCTGAAGAAGCACCATCCGAAAGTGCGCGTCGTCGGTTCCGGCCACACCATCGAAATCTTCAAGGAGACGGGGCTTCCGGCCAATGTCTACGACAAATTCCATCTCGACGACGCCAAGGGGACGCATATCATCGGCCATACGCGCATGGCCACCGAGAGTGCCGTGACCACGGCGGGATCGCATCCCTTCGCCACCGGCGCAGACCTCTGCCTCGTTCACAACGGCTCGCTGTCGAACCACAATCGCCTGCGCGAGAACCTGAAGCGCGAGGGCATGGAATTCCAGACCGAGAACGACACGGAAGTGGCGGCGGCCTATATGACATCCAAACTCCGAGGCGGCGCGACACTCAAGGAAGCGCTTGAGGACGGGCTCAAGGATCTCGACGGCTTCTACACATTCCTGGTCGGAACGGCGGACGGTTTCGCCGTGGTGCGCGACCC
>JANPCA010000167.1:0-7484 GCA_031430715.1 Hyphomicrobiales bacterium
AGGTCGTGCAGGGCAATGTCGATGGCCGATATGGCGTGCATGCCAAGACCGCGGCGGCCGGGCCAGAATGTTCCCTCATAGAGTTTCTGCCAGATTGCCGCGATCTCGACTGGATCTTCGCCCTTGAGAATTTCACCGGCGTTGCGGCTCCACAGGTGAGCGGTCGGCATGTCGATGAAGCTCTTGACAACCAAGGGCGGCGCGTCGGCTTCGCCGAAACCAAATCTACCGTCTTCATCATGAACCTTGACGATGATCGTGTCGGCGGTGCCATCGAGGTCGTTGGCCGATCCTGCCGGAGAAATGACCGGAATGGCCTCCAGCCGCGTAATCCTGCTCACCATGGCGTGTCCTCCTCGCACCGCAGATGACACCAAGACATTCCGTATTTCCAGACAAATGTCCAATGGTTCAGACAATCGCCATCAGCCGGGCGCGGCAGTTCGCGCCATTCGGGGTTTCTCGATTGACACAAAGATGTACAGCCCATACTCTTGCACGATGCGGAGGCATGACGCCTCCGGCATTTGCGGCAGGCGCAACAAACGGTTCCTTCATGAGTAATGTCGAACTGAAATCCGTGCGGAAGCGTTTTGGCGAAACGGAGATCATCCACGGCATTGATCTCAACATCGAAAGCGAAGAATTCACGGTCTTCGTGGGGCCGTCAGCTCCGGGCCACCATGATCTATGTGACCCATGATCAGGTCGAGGCCATGACGATGGCAGACCGCATCGTGGTCCTCAATCGGGGCCGCGTCGAACAGGCTGGTCGCCCGCTCGAGCTCTATCATGCACCGCGCAATCGCTTTGTCGCGGGCTTCATCGGTTCGCCGGCGATGAACTTTCTGGATGGTGTGATCACATCCGTCTCCAGCCAAGGCATTGCAACTACACCGCGCCGCCGCCGTCGAACGCCTGGGCAATGAAACCTATGTCTACCTCGAAGTTCCCGGCAGCAATGAGTTTGCGGTTCATGCGGCAGGTGATGTCGCTGTCCATCCAGGCGAGGTCATGCGCATCGGCCTTCCGGCCAGCTCCTGCCATGTGTTCGGCGCATTGGGCCAGGCCTTCGATCCGGCGTAAGCCTGGCAAGTCTCAGGGGATGCCGCCTCTCGCGCTCCTGTCAGCCATGACAATCGGGCCGCTCGGCACGAAGACTTTGAGACGCAGAGAGGTCTCGATCTCTTGGCCCGGAAGAAGACGCAGCAGCGAAGCGCCGCGCGACTTCGCGGTTGCAATGCCATAGGCCGGCATGGTGGTATTTGGTTCCAGGCCGATCAGCGCACCCCGGCCATGCCACGGCGCGTCTTGCGTGCCGGCAAGTTCGTACCACAGCCAGGCACAGGGAAAGCGGCTGCCGTCCCATGAAAGCTGAACCGCGATGGCATTGTCGGTGCGGCGAATGGCAAGCCATGCATCTTTGAGATCATGCAGATAGGCCAGCGCCGACATCACTTCCGCTGGATGACGAAGATCGAACGGGCCTGACTTGCCATCGACTTCAGGCCACATGCCAGACGCTCCCGGGCGCAGCGGATTGGCTGGCGGATCAAAGCTGTCATCGACTTTGACCTTGCCACCGCCGGAGGTAATCTCGACCGGCCCGGCCAGCAAATCCGACCCGAAGGCCGGGTGGTGTCCCCACATCACCTCAAGGGGATGCGCACCCCGCATGCGAAGATGCTCGGTGACAACCAGACTGTCGCCATCGACCACCAGGTGCCGCTCCATCTCCACCGGCACGGTATAAAAGCGCCGCCACAGGCGGAGGCTGCGCGGTCCGGCTGCATATCTCCACGGAGCAATCGAGGCCTCGCCGTGGAAGCCGTGAAATACGCCGTCGATACTGCAGGCATCCCCGCCATTGGGGAACAGCAACGGCCAACCGCCGGCATAGCGGGTCAGCCACTCAAGCTCGTCACGCGCCGCGAAGCTGCCGATGGGCAGCGAAATGGCATCCCAGGGAACCTGGCCGAGTACCGAGAGCCCGGTCGCGATATGTGTGACGGCATCAATGGTTCCACCCACCTGCGGGTTGACGGTGACCCGGATGTCTTCATTCTCGATGACGGCCGGCCCCGCCGCGCCGGTCATTTGATGGCACCCGCCATGAGGCCGCGAATGAAGTGTTTCTGGAAGGCAATATAGAGAATGAGCATCGGCGCGCTGGCGATGACCATGCCGGCCATCGTCAGCGGAACCTGGTTGTTGTAGCGCCCCTGAAAGACGCTGATTCCCGCCATGAGGGTGCGCTTGGCATCGTCCTGCAGAAATATGATGGCGATCAGCAAGTCGTTCCACACGAAGAGTGAATTGACGACCACGAGCGTCATGATCGCTGGAAGCGACAGGGGTAGGACGATCTTGCGCAGAATGAGGAAGGGTCCGGCGCCATCGATGCGGGCCGACTCGAAGAGTTCACGCGGAACAGTTCGAAAGAAGGTGGTCAGCAGATAGACCGAAAACGGGGTAATCAAACCCGCATAGATGACGATGGTTCCATGGTATGTGCTGATCAGGCCGAGCTGGCTGTAGAGGACGAACAGCGGAACGATCATCACCACCGGAGGAACCGCCATCAGCGACGTGCTGAGCGCCAGAAGCGTGTCCCGCCCCCGGAATGTCATGCAGGCGATGGCATAGGCGGCGAGGCAGGAAACGATGGTGCTCAGCAGCACGGCGCCCACCACCAGGATGATGCTGTTGGCCATCCAAATCAGGAACGGGCTGTCGACCAGGACCGCCCGAAAATGTTCCAGTACCGGCCAATCCGGCAATCCGAGCTTGTCGACCGCATATTCCTCGTCGCTCTTCAGCGACGTGGCAATCATGAAGAACGTCGGAACCAGGGCCAGGAATGCCGAGACCAGCATGACACCCTGCTTCAACGCGTCGCCCGCCGTAATGGACCGCCGTCCCGTCATTGCCCTCAAGCCTCCAGTTCGCGGGTCCGGCGGCGCGCCCGGAACATCGGGAATATCAGCAGGACGGACACCAGAAACAGCAGCACGGAAGCCGCCGATGCAATGCCCGGAAGGCTGGTGCGGATCAGCGCGTTGAAGATGTAGAGTTCGACCACCATGGTCGCCGTACCCGGTCCGCCACGCCCCCCGCCGATGATGAACACGGAGGCAAACACTGCCGCCAGCATGGCGATGGCGCTCACCACGGTGTAGAATTCCATCACACCGCGCATCTGCGGGAGGATCATGTACCACAGGCGCTGCCACCAGCCGGCGCCCTCGAATTTCGCAGCCTCGATCATCGACTCATCGAGACTGAGAAGTCTGGCCAGAAAGAGAAGGATGCCGAGTGCGGACTCGCGCCAGACGATGAGAATCATCACCGTCCACAGCGCCACATCGGACGACCCGATCCGGTCAAGGGCGAGGAAATCCAGGCTGAGCCAGCGCAGAAATTCGTTGACCGGCCCGTTGAACTGGAACATTCGCTTCATTACCACGGCGATGATGGGAATGGCGAGCACGAAGGGCACGAAGACAATCACCCGGTAAAGCCGCCAACTGGCGACGCGCTCGTACAACAGAACGGAAACCAGCGATGATATTGCCACCATCAGCGGAATGGCGAGCAGAAGCTGGATATTGTGCAACACCGATTCCCAGAACACATCCTGTGTCAGTACCAGCTCATAGTTGCGAAAACGGAGATTGTTCGGTGCCAGTCGTCCAGCGTATCGGTCAGTATCGTGCGGGTTGGCGGATTGATGGCGGCATTGTTGACCAGCACATCGATGCGGCCCAGTTTCGCGGCAACGCCGGCAACAACCTCACCATAGCGATCAAAGTTCGTCACATCAAACTGATAGGGGTGGGCTGTTCCACCGGCATGGGTGATTTCGTCTGCCACGGCATGGACAGTCCCGGCGTGGCGCACGACATGCACGGCCATCTCTGCATCAGCCTCTACAATCCAAACACCGTCTACAGGCTCTCGCAGGAGGGCACCTAGACAACGCTTTATGATGTCTGGGAACAGCTGATGCTGATTGCACCGACAGACATCGCCTTTGGCGGGTCCGGCATGACGACGCTGATCATTGCCAGCCTGTGCAGTTGGCCGGTGCATAAGGCGCCGGTTTCCGTGCCCGGGCTGAAACTGCGCTATCCGAAGTTGCGAGCGGTAAGCAAGATTAAAAACCCACAATGGGCATGCGGCCGATCAGCCAGACTTGTTGCGCAGCCTGAGGATATGCCGCTCGATTTCCTGCTGCAGCGCCGGCACATCACCGGCCGCGAGAAGGCCGCGAAGTTGGCGGTGCTGTGGTCCCATGATCGCGGCATCGCGTTCGTCGCGGATCTCGTGGCCAAAGATGATAAAGACGTGACGGGCAAGTGTCTCCCAAAGCGTCTGCACGATGTCATTTCGCGAGACCCTGCAGATCTCGCGGTGGAAACTTAAGTCCGCCTTGCTGACGTCGATCCATTCCAGCCTGCTGGCGGCCTTCTCCATGGTCTCGATAATGCGGTCGAGACCCGCAAGCAGCGCCGGTTCCGATTTGTAGAGCGGCGCAGCCGCGGTCAGCGCGATCCGCTCAAGGGCGATACGGACCTGACAGACGTGATCGACGCGATCATCGCCGAACAGCGCGATGCGGGAGCCGCGATGGGGAATGCTTTCGACGATGCCCTGGGCCTCGAGGATCTTCAGCGCCTCGCGCAAAGGAACCCGGCTCATATTGAGAAGACTCGCCAGTTCGGTTTCGAACAGGCGCTGGCCCGGCTTCAGGGTACCCGCGGAGATGCCGGTGACGATGGCATCGGCAGCCTGTTCGGCCAGGCTCGGTGACCGCGTCATGCTCAGGGCCGTTGACGTTATGAGAACTGCCGATTCTCCTCTTGCCATTTTGATTCTCTTGCACCTCCTGTAAAATTGTATACAATTAGTACAACATGAAGTGGCCGCATGTCCATGCCACGAACGATCTGGGAGGAATATCCGCATGGCCGGACTGTTGGAGGGACGACGGGCCTATGTGACGGGCGGATCAAGCGGCATCGGGGCGGCGGTGGTGGAGGCGCTTGCCGCCGAGGGTGCGGCTCTGGCCATCGGCGCATCGCGCCATTCCGAACAGGCCCGGGCGGTTGCCAAACGCCTGTCGGCGGCGGGCCGCAAAGCCATCGTGGTCCAGGCCGACCTCGCCGACCGCCAGGCAACGGACGCAGCGGCCCGCGAGGTACTCGACGGCCTGGGCGGGCTTGACATCTTCGTCCACTGCGCCGGTGTCGACGTGACCCAGACGGCGCCCACCCATGCAACGCCCGACGACACCTGGGACCAGATGCTGGCGCTGCATCTCACGGCGGCGTTCCGCTTGTCCAAGCTCCTGCTTCCGGCCCTGGTGAAGGGCAAGAACCCGTCGGTGACTTTCGTCGGCTCGGTGGCGGGCCTCGTCGCCTGGGAGGGCGATGTTGCTTACAACGTCGCCAAAGCCGGGCTTCACCATCTGGCGCGCTGCATTGCCGCCGACTACGCCAAGCAGGGCCTTCGTGCCAACGCCGTTGCCCCAGGCGTCATCGATACGCCGCTGACGCGGGGCTACGCCGCCGGAATGGAGGGGGGCGAGGCTGCCGGCATGAAGGTACTGGCGGGTCTCCATCCGATCGGCCGCTACGCAAAACCCGAAGAGGTCGCAAGCGCGGTTCTCTTCCTCGCCTCCGACCAGGCGGCCTTCATCACCGGCGCGGTGCTGCCGGTCGATGGCGGCCTGACCATGATCTAGGAGGCCCAGATGGCACGGATCGAAATGCTGGCGGCGGTCTGCGATACACCGGGCGAAGGCGATGTCCTGAACCTCAGGCGCGTGCTGGTCGATGATCCCCATGAGCTGGAGGTGCGCGTCAAGATCGAGACGACGGGCATCTGCCGGAGCGACATCCATTATCTTCGCGGTGTGTGGGTTCACCCTAAGCCGGTGATCCTTGGCCATGAAGCTTGCGGCCATATCGAATCCGTAGGCGCTGGTGTGCCAAAGTCGCGGATCGGCGAAAAGGTGGTGCTAACTTTCACTCCGTCCTGTGGCAACTGCCGCTTCTGCGTCAGCGGCCGCAGCGTGTTGTGCGAGGAAGTGGCCCGGGCCGCCGCCCAGGGCACCATGTGGGACAACACCACACGGTTCTTCGATCTCGACGGAACGCCGCTGCATCACCTCAGCCTGGTGTCGTCCTTCTGCGAATACACAGTGGTGCCGCACAATGGCGCCATCCGTATCGATCCTGCCACATCCTCGGAGCAGGCCTGCCTGCTGGGTTGCGGTGCCATGGCTGGAATCGGTGCCGCACTGAACACCGCGGAGGTGCGGCCAGGCGACAGCGTGGCGGTGTTCGGTTGCGGCGGTGTCGGCCTCAGCGTGGTGCAGGGTGCCAAGCTGTGCAATGCCCTGCCCATCGTCGCCGTCGACGTCAAACCGGAGAAGGAGGCCGAGGCGAGGCGCTTCGGCGCCACGCATTTCGTCAACTCCGCCGAAGTCGACGCGGTGGCGGCGGTGCGCGAGATTACCGGCGGTGGTGCCGATTTCACCTTCGAGGCCACCGGCATCACTGTCAACGCCGAGCTTTGCTACAAAGCAACGCGGCGGGCCGGCACCACAGTGCTGATCGGCCAACCTTCCGAGACCGCGATGGCGGGATTTCCACCGTTCTGGATCGCCCAGGACGAGAACAAGGTCATCGGCTCGAGCTATGGCTCGACCCGCCCGATGATCGATTTCCCCAAGGTGCTGCGGCTGGTCAAACACGGCCTCCTCAACCTCGAGGACCTGGTGACCGATGTCTGGCCCTTCGCACGGATCAATGAAGCCATCGCCTTTGTCGAAACTGGAAAGGCTAACCGGCTGGTTCTGAAATTCTAACAAGACCGCAACAAGCCAAGGAGGAACGTCATGAGCAAGTACCCCAAAATCGATCGCCGGCAGTTTCTGGCGGGAAGCACGGCGGTGGCCGCAACGCTCGCGGCCCCGGCGATTGTCCGCGCCGCGGACAAGGAACTCCGCATCCTGACCTGGGAAGGTTATTCCGACCCCGAGTGGCTCGACAAATTCAAGTCCGACACCGGCGCCACCGTCAACGTGGTCTATGCTGGTTCGGCCGACGAGATGTTCGCGAAAATGCAAGGCTCGCAAGGCGCCGACTTCGATCTCGTCTCCTTCGACACTTCGCTGTTCCCGCGCTATGTCGATGCCAAACTGGTGCAGCCTTTCGACATGGGCAAGATTGCGAACTTCAAGAACCTCGCCCCCGAGTTCGCCGCCGTAAAGGCAGTGATGCGGGGCGACGAGCGCTACGGCATACCGTTCGCCTGGGGTTCCCTGCCCCTGGTTTACGACACCGCCGCATTCCCAACGCCGCCGGAAAGCTGGGAGGTGATGTGGGATGAGCAATATGCCCAGCAGATGCTGTGGCAGGACGACGCCAACAATTCGATCACGCTTGGGGCGCTGATCGTCGGCGCCGCCAATCCCT
>JANPCA010000168.1:0-22771 GCA_031430715.1 Hyphomicrobiales bacterium
CGCCGCACCACGGACTTGCCCCATGGGCCATCGGGCCTCTCCACATCCATCTGGCCCTTCCTCACATAGAGGCCCTTGTGCTCGATGAAGATCACCGGGTCGGGGCATTTCAGCGCCATGCGCAGCAGGTGATAGGCATCGTTCACGGTGGCGGGCATGACGACGCGCAGACCCGGCACATGGGTGAACCAGGATTCCAGGGATTGCGAATGCTGGGCCGCGCCCGAACGCCCCGTACCGCCCTGGGTGCGCAGCACCATGGGCACGCCGATCTGGCCGCCGAACATGTAACGGCTCTTCGCCGCCTGATTCGCCACCTGGTCCATGGTGAGGCCGGCGAAATCGACATACATCAATTCGGCCACCGGCCGCGATCCGGTCATGGCGGCGCCGATCGCCGCACCGATGATGGCCGGCTCGGCGATGGGCGTGTCGACGACGCGGTTTTCGCCGAACATCTCGAGCAGGCCCTTGGTGACACCATAGGCGCCGCCATAGCGGCCCACTTCCTCGCCCATGATGAAAACATTATCGTCCTCGGTCATGGCGTCGATCAGGGCCTGGCGCAGGGCATCGCGGTAGGTGGTCTCGATCACGGGCATCAGGGCGTCTCCCCGAGGATCTGTTGCAGGTGGGCGCGCAGCGGCCGGGGGCGGGGCTCGCCCGCCGCGAAAACATCGCGGAACATCGAGTCCTGATCGGGCATCGGTGCCGCGATGGCGTGGTCGACGGCGGCGTTCATTTCCGCTGCAACGATGTCATCGAGCCCGTCCAGTTCGGCGGCCGCGGCGGACTTGCGATCGAGAAGTGTCGCGCGGGCATTGACGAGCGCGTCGCGCTTGCGGCCCTCGGCCTCCTCGGCCTCGTCGCGGTAGGGACTCTTGTCGAGGCGGGCATGGCCGAAGAAGCGGTAGCAGGTCATGGCGATGAAGCCAGGCTTACCGTTCCGCGCCGCCTGGAAGATGCGTTCCGATGCCTCAAGCACCTCCTCGACATTGCCGCCGTCGACGGTGACGCCATTGAGCCCGAAGGCAATGGCGCGTTCGTGCAGGTTGGTGTTGGCGGCGGCGCGGTCGATGCGGGTGCCCATGCCATATTGATTGTTGATGCAGCAGAAGACCACCGGCAGCTTCCACAGGGCCGCCATGTTCATGGCCTCGTAGAGCACGCCCTGCTGGGAGGCGCCGTCGCCGAAGAAGGCCACCGACACGTTGTTAAGGCCGCGATTGCGGTAGGACATGCCGGCACCGACCACATGGGGAATGCCGCCGCCGACGATGGCATTGGCGCCCAAGGCCCCCAGTCCCATGTCGGCGATATGCATGGAGCCGCCCTTGCCGGCGCAATAACCATCGGCCTTGCCGGCGATTTCCGACATCATGCGCTTGGGATCGGCCCCCCTGGCGATAAAGATGCCATGGCCGCGATGATGCGTCGTAAAACTATCACCCTGCTCCATGGCCTTGCACACGCCTGAGATGGCTTCCTCGCCAATCGACATATGCAGCATGGAGCCAGCCGTTTGCCCGCGCACGAAGAGTTCGTTGACGCGCTCCTCGAAGGTGCGGATGCGGCGCATGGTGGTGTAGAGATCGAGGAGGAGCTTGTTGTCTCTTGCGGTCACGGGCGATCCTCAAAAGGATTGATAGTGCGGAGCGCGGTCAAGGATAGCAGCGCCTTGTCACGGCTGACCAGTGTCAAGCCATGCGCCAGAGCGGTGGCAGCAAGGAGTCCATCGATGTCCGGGACGGGATCTGGGATGCCGAGCCGCCCCCAAAGATCGGCGATGCGTTGGTCGACCGGCAGAATGCGGCCACCGTATTTGGCGATCATGCCTTGCAACCACGCCTCCATGCTCTCTGCCTGCTGGCGATCCTTGCGGCGCATCAATTCGATGCCATGGCGGATTTCGCCGATGACCAGGACGCTGGTGAAGTGTTCGGAGGGGAGCGTCGCATCGATCCAGCGCAGGACATTGGGATCGGCACGGCGCTCCTTGCGGAACTCCGAGACGACGTTGGTATCGATGAGATAGCTCACCAATCGATCTTGCGATTGCTGATGGTGCGCACGCGGCCGAAAACGCCCTCGAAATATTCATCCGGTAAGCCGGAGGCATAGATATCGAGAGCGGACTTGGGCTGGGGGCTGGTTTCAAGGGCGGATTTAAGTCCGGCGCGCGCTTCCTCGGCCGTGACATTGGAGGAGCGGAGCATTTCGGCCAATTGTCGCAGCATGGCCGCATCGGCGCGGGGAACCTGGATTTCGACCCGGACGAGGCCTTTGGCGCGATTGCGTCTGCGGTGGGCGGCGGTGGCTTTTCTTTGTGCGGAATTGGTCACATGTCCGGTTATATGTCCGGACATGCGGTGTGTCAAACCGTGAGGTCAGCCGCCGTGCTGTTCTCGATCACATGCCGGATATTGAGCATGTCGTTCGAGGCGATCCAGCTCTTGGCGAAGGCGAGGTCGTGGCCATGGTGGAGAATGCGTTCGGTGAGGCGGCGTTCCAGTTCGGCCTCGGGCACGGAAATATAGATGGTGAAATCGAAGAGCGGCTTCAGGCGGTTCCAGGGCGCCTCTCTCAGCAGCAGGTAGTTGCCCTCGATCAGGATGATGCGGGCCGATGACGCAACGATATCGGCGGCATTGCGCGACAGTTCCATGTCGCGGTCGAAGACCGGGATGGCGATGTCGGGTTCGCCCGACTTGATGCGCTTCAGGAGCGCTTCGAATCCGGCGGCGTCGAACGTATGGGGCGAACCCTTTCGCGGGCGGTGGCCGCGGGCGTTCAAGATGATGTCGTCGAAATGAAACCCATCCATGGGCACGACGATGGCTTGCTCGCCCATGGCAATCAGTTCATCGCGCAATTGTGCTGACAAGGTCGACTTGCCCGCTCCCGGCGCTCCGGCAATCGCCACCATGAAGCGGCCGCTCGCCCCGGCCTTGCTTCGAATGGTCTCGGCGAGTGGCAGCACACCTGCCATTTCAGGCCGCCAGCAGTTCCTGGGGCGGCGACTTGGCGCCGGTCATGAAGGCCACCGCATCCGACATGGTGTATTGCTTGGGATCGATGACGCAGAGACGCCGCCCCAAGCGGTGGATGTGGATACGGTCGGCGACCTCGAAAACATGCGGCATGTTGTGCGAGATGAGGACGATCGGAAGCCCACGCTTCTTCACGTCGAGGATCAGTTCGAGCACCCGGCGCGATTCCTTGACGCCCAATGCGGCGGTGGGTTCGTCCATGATGACGACCTTCGACCCGAAGGCGGCGGCGCGGGCCACGGCCACGCCTTGCCGCTGCCCGCCCGACAGGGTTTCAACCGCTTGGCTGATGTTCTGGATGGTCATGAGACCCAGTTCAGTGAGCTTGTCGCGAGCCCGCTTTTCCATCGCCCCGCGGTCGAGCATGCGGAACCACTGGCCGAGGACGCCGGGTTTGCGGATCTCGCGGCCGAGGAACATGTTGTCAGCGATGGACAAGGCCGGCGACAAGGCGAGGTTCTGGTACACCGTCTCGATGCCGGCATCGCGGGCTTCCATCGGCGACTTGAAGTGGAGAACCTTGCCCTCAAGCTTGATCTCGCCTTCGTCGGGAATGACGGCGCCGCAGATCGCCTTGATCAGGCTCGACTTGCCGGCACCGTTATCGCCGATCACGGCCAGGATTTCGCCGGGATAAAGATCGAAGTCGGCGTTGTCGAGGGCGGTGACGCGGCCATAGCGTTTGACGAGGCCACGGGCAGTGAGAATGGGTTCCTGTGCCATTAGCCTGATACCTTTCTGATCCACTGGTCGATCGCGACGGCGCCGATGATGAGAACGCCGATGAGGAAATAGGTCCATTGCGGATCGGTGCCGAGAAGCCGCAGCCCCAGCGAGAACACGCCCACGATAAGACCGCCAAAGATCATGCCGAGAACCGACCCGCGCCCGCCAAACAGCGAGATGCCGCCGATCACCACCGCGGTGACGGATTCGATATTGGCGAATTCGCCGGCGGTGGGAGCAACCGAGCCGGTGCGGCCAATCAAGACCCATCCGGCGAAGCCGCAGATGAGACCCGAAAGCGTGTAAATCGTCAGGAGCATACGGTTCACACGAATGCCTGAGAGTTGTGCCGCCTCGGGATCGTCACCCACCGCGTAGACCCTGCGGCCCCAGGCCGTGTAGTTCAGCACGTACCAGAGATATACTACGAGCAGCACCATGAAGACCACGCCGAGCGTGAAGACGGCGCCACCGAACTTGATCTGGGTTCCGAACAACTGCAGCAAGGGAGCTTGAGCTTCGATGTCCTGACCGCGGATCGTCTCATTCTTGGAATAGAGATACTTGGTGGCGTTGAAGACCTGCCAGGAGCCGAGTGTAACGATGAAGGGGGGCAGTTTCATCTCTGAAATCAGCCAACCGTTGATGAAGCCGCACAGCGCGCCGCAGCCAAGCCCACATAGGATCGATATCGGAACCGGTATGCCATAGCGGAAGGTGAATTGCCCCATGACCACCGAGGAGAGCACCATGACGGCGCCGACCGAAAGATCGATACCGGCGGTAAGAACGACCAGCGTCTGGGCCGCGCCGACGATGCCGACAATGGCGACCTGCTGCAGGATGAGGGTGAGCGAGAAGGGATTGAAGAACTTGCCTCCGACGAGAACGCCGAAGACGGCGATCGACAGGATGAGCACGATCAAGGGCACAGCCGCCTGACTCGAATGCAGGAAGTGCTGGACTTGCGATAGTGCCGACTTGTGAGTCTCCTCGAAACTTGCAACCGATTTGTCGCTCTGATCGAGAACCTTCTCGAATTCCTGAGCCTTGGCCATCCCCATCTCCTCTGCCGCAGTGGTTTTTTCGCCTTCTACTTATAGAAAGGGCGGCCACGTGGGCCGCCCTTCCGTGTTTCAGCAATCATTCACCGAAATTCAGTTCAGATCAACCCCAGCACTTGGCGAGGCCTTCCTTGGTGTCGATCGAAGGAACGCCTTCAACCGGATTATCGGTGATGAGGGCCACCCCGGTGTCGAAGAAGTTCTTGCCGTCGCTGACGCCGGGCTTCTCGCCGGTGTCGGCGAACTTCTTGATGGCTTCGATGCCCATCGACGCCATCAGCAGCGGATATTGCTGCGAGGTGCCGCCAATGATGCCTTCGGCGACGTTCTTGACACCTGGGCAGCCGCCGTCCACCGACATAATCAGCACGTCCTTCTCCTTGCCGACGGCCTTCAGCGCCTCATAGGCGCCGGCGGCCGCGGGTTCGTTGATGGTGTGAATCACGTTGATGTTCGGATTGATCTGCAGAAGGTTCTCCATGGCCTTGCGGCCACCTTCCGAATTGCCGTTGGTATAGTCGTGGCCGACGATGCGCGGATCATCCTCGTCGCCGATCACGTTGACGTCCTTCACGTCGATGCCGAAGCCCTTCATGAAGCCCTGGTCGCGCAGCACGTCAACGGTCGGCTGGCTCGCGTTGATGTCGAGGAAGCCGATCACGGCGTCCTTGGCGGCATCGCCGAGCTTGGCTTTGGCATAGGAGCCGATCAGGAAGCCGGCCTGGAAGTTGTCGGTGGCCATGGTCTGGTCGGCGGCGTCGATCGGATCGAGCGGCGTGTCGAGTGCGATCACCAGGATGCCGGCATCACGGGCCTTCTTGATGGACGGCACCATGGCCTTGGTGTCGGAGGGAGTGATGAGAATGCCCTTGACGCCATCGGCGATGCAGCTTTCGACGGCGGCAACCTGGCCTTCGGTGTCACCCTCCTGCCTGCCGGCATAGGCCTTGAAGTCTACGCCGAGTTCGGCGGCCTTGGCGGTGGCGCCTTCCTTCATCTTGACGAAGAAGGGGTTGGCGTCTTCTTTGGTGATCAGACAGGCGCCGACGCCAGCGGCCTGGGCTTGCGAGACGGAGAAGAGCGCCATTGCAGCGGCGCCGAGGAGAGTGGCTTTCAGAACAGATTTCACGTGGATCCTCCCATGGGAACACTTCCCCTTGCGGGGTCGCTTGAGTTTAAAAGGTTGCATTCCGGTCTAACGCAGGGGTACGGAATGGCCGCCCTCCGCGCAACGGCCCAATCACAAACCAAAACGCGGCAAGAGTCAATAAGTAAATCGGAATGATTTATTTATTGACAGGGCGCCGCTCCTGCTGGAAATCTAACCCCATGCAATCCGGGGGGAGCCGGCAGCCTTGGGCATGGAGTGGACCAGCAGCGCCGGACGGGGCAACAAGCACCCGGCCCTTTCGCGTGGCACCACCCAGAGTGGCGTCAGGCTCTATAACGAGCGGCTGGTGCTATCACTGATCCGGCTGCACGGCAACCTCCCCAAGGCCGAAATGGCGCGGCTGACCGGACTTTCGGCGCAGACGGTGTCAGTCATCGTGCGCCAGCTCGAAGGCGACGGATTGTTGAAACGGCTGACGCCGCAGCGCGGCAAGGTCGGCCAGCCCCTCGTGCCCTTCGAGCTCGATCCCGGCGGCGCCTTCGCCATCGGCCTCAAAGTGGGGCGCCGCTCGGGCGACCTCATACTCTTGGACCTGGCGGGCAAGGTCCGGCGCACCATTCACCGCCCCTATCATTTTCCCTCGCCCGCCGACTTGCTGGCCTTTGTGAAATCGGGCATCGACGAACTGGTGGCCGGCCTCGATATCCGCCAGCGCCAGCGCATCTCCGGCATCGGCATCGCCGCCCCCTTCGAGCTGTGGAACTGGCAGGAGGTGGTGGGAGCGCCCCGCGACGTGCTGGAGGCCTGGCGCGGCTTCGACCTGTCCGAAGAAATCGCCCGGCTGTTTGACCTGCCGGTGCATTTCTGCAACGACGCGACGGCGGCCTGCGCCGCCGAGCTGCTGTTCGGCAAGGGACAGGATTACCGTGACTATGCCTATTTCTATCTCGGCTATTTCATCGGCGGCGGTATTGTCATCAACGGCAGCCTGTATCAGGGGCGCAGTGGCAATGCGGGCGCTCTGGGCTCGTTTCCGGTTCCGGGGACAAAGGGCGGCGCCAGCCAGCTGATCCGCACCGCCTCCTTCAATGTGCTGGAGCGCGATATTCAGAAGCGCGGCGGCGACCCGGACCTTCTGTGGCGCGAGCGGTCCGACTGGAGCGGGGTGGGTGCTGCCCTCGATGATTGGATCAAGTTGGCGGCCCGGGGCATCGCCACCGCGGCGGCCGGTGTTGCCGCGGTGCTCGATTGCAGTGCTGTCGTCATCGATGGCGCCATGCCGCCCGAGGTCCGCGCCCGGCTGGTGGAGGCCGTCCGGCTGGCGCTGACCCATGTCGACATGCAGGGTATTTCGCCTTTCGCGGTCATGGAAGGCACCATCGGTTTCGACGCGCGCGCCATGGGGGCGGCCAGCCTGCCGCTGTTCGACAATTTCATCATCAACCGCAATGTATTGTTCAAGGAACAAGCCTGATGCTTAAAGGTCTGGATCCGCTGCTGAGCCCCGACCTGCTGCGCGTGCTGCGCGCCATGGGCCATGGCGACGAGATCGCCATCGTCGACGGCAACTACCCCGCCGAGACCGATGCCAGGCGCCTGGTGCGTCTCGATGGCCACGGGGCGCCGCGCATCCTCGACGCCATCCTCACGGTCATGCCGGTCGACGACATGGTGCCGGACGCCGTGTGGCGGCCCGCCGCCTATCTCGACCCCAAGCGCATGGAACCGGTGTTCGAGGAACTCACGGCGGTGCTTTTGAAGCACGAGCCGAAACAAAAGATCGTGGCCCTGACCGGCGCGGATTTCTACAACAAGGTCAAAGGCTGCTTCGCCATCGTGGCTTCGGGCGAGGCGAGGCTTTTTGGGAATATCGTGGTGAAGAAGGGTGTGGTTTATCCTTGAGAAGCGAATAGCGAATAGTAAATAGACCCTATTCGCTATTCGCTCACTTGTCCCTGAACTCCGGCCTGCGTTTCTCGACAAACGCCTTCATCCCTTCTTTCTGATCCTCTGTGGCGAACATCGAGAGGAACAGGCGGCGCTCGAAGCGTACACCTTCGGCGAGGGTTGACTCATAAGCACGGTTCACAGTCTCCTTGGCCATCATGACGATCGGCCGCGAATAAGACGCGATCTTTTCGGCGGCACCCAGTGCTTCCTCAAGCAACTTGTCCGCGGCCACGATGCGGGCGACGATACCCGAGCGTTCGGCCTCCAGCGCATCCATCAGGCGGCCGGTCAGCACCATGTCCATGGCCTTGGCCTTGCCCACGGCGCGCGGCAGGCGCTGGGTGCCGCCCGCCCCCGGCATGATCCCCAGGGTAATTTCCGGCGTGCCGAAAACCGCTGTGTCAGACGCGATGATGAAATCGCACATCAGGGCCAGTTCGCAGCCTCCCCCTAAGCAGAAGCCCGAGACGGCGGCGATCACCGGTTTCCGCGCCGCCGCCAGTGCCTGCCAGCCATCGAGGAATTTGCCGAGATAGGCCTCGACATAGGTCTTGTCCGCCATCTCCTTGACGTCGGCGCCCGCCGCGAAGGCCTTTTCGCTGCCGGTGATGACGATGCAGCCGACCCTGTCATCCGTCTCGAAGCCCTGCAGCGCCGCATTCAATTCGGCGATCAATGCCGAGTTCAGCGCGTTCAAGGCCTTGGGCCGGTTGAGTGTCACGAGGCCAACCCGGCCTTTTGTTTCGGCGATGATGTTCTCGTAACCCATGGGCGCTTCCTATCTCTGGCAGGTGCTGCAATAGAATGTCGAACGGCCCGCTTGCACAAGCCTCTTGATCGGAACGCCACAACTCAGGCAGGGCTCGCCCTCGCGGTCATAGACGGCGAAGCGCTGCTGGTAGGCGCCGGCCGCGCCGTCCGTATTGGCAAAATCCCGTAGCGTCGAGCCGCCGGCCTCTATGGCCTCGGTCAGGATATCGCGGATATGGCGCACCAGGAGGCCGAGGCGGGGATCGGGTTTGGATTTCCGCACCAACGTTCCGGCTTTGCGCCTGGGCGACAGCCCGCTGCGGTGCAGGGCCTCGCTGACATAGATGTTGCCCAGCCCTGCGATAATGCGCTGGTCGAGCAGGGCGGATTTCAGGGCTACGGTTTTCCCCGCGAAGCGGGCTGAAAGATAATCGGCATGCAATTCATTGCCGAGCGGCTCGACGCCGATATCGCGCAGCAGGCGGTGTGCTTCGCCATCGCGGTAGAGATCGAGAACGCCGAAGCGGCGCGGATCGGTGTAGATGATGCGGGTGCCATCTTCGAGTGTGAAGGCGGCATGGTCATGGGGTCCGTTGCCCTGGCCTTCGGCACCCGTCTCGAAATAGAACTCGCCGAGATTGCGGATGCCCGAGGCGGCGATGACCGAAAAGCGCCCCGTCATCCCCAAATGGATCAGCAGGTTGTCGCCGCCCTCGATGGCGGCCACAATATATTTGGCGCGCCGCGACAGGCTCTCGACGCGGCGGCCTTCGAGCCTTTGGGCGAAATCGCCCGGAAAGGGAAAGCGCAGGCCGGCGCGGCGCAAGGCGACGCCCACGATGCGGCGGCCTTCGAGCACCGGCTTCAGGCCGCGCATCACGGTCTCGACCTCGGGAAGTTCTGGCATTGCTTTGGGTTAGCCCGGCCCGGCACAGGCCGCAAGCCGGCCCTTTTCAGGCCGCGCGATTGCGGGCATAAGGCGCTCCTCTCAAAGAGGATTCCGATGTCTCACTTCGTTCCGCGCGTCTTCTCCGGCATGCAGCCGACCGGCAATCTGCACCTCGGCAATTACCTGGGCGCGATGCTCAACTGGATTCACATGCAGGACACGCATGAGTGCATCTATTGCGTGGTCGACCTGCATGCCATCACCGTGTGGCAGGACCCCCAGGAATTGAACCGGGCAATCCGCGATGTGACGGCGGCCTACCTCGCCTGCGGCCTCGATCCGAAGAAATCCATCATCTTCAACCAATCCCAGGTGGCCGAGCACGCCGAACTGGCCTGGATCCTCAATTGCGTGGCGCGCCTGGGCTGGCTCAACCGCATGACCCAGTTCAAGGAGAAGGCCGGCAAGGACAAGGAAGCAGCCTCCGTCGGCCTCTATATCTATCCGAATCTGATGGCCGCCGATATTCTCGCCTATCACGCCACCCATGTGCCGGTGGGCGAGGACCAGAAGCAGCATCTCGAACTGGCCCGCGACATCGCCAACAAGTTCAACGTCGACTTTGCCGATGCGATTGCCGCCCACGGCATCGAGGGCGGTTACTTCGTGCCGCCGGAACCCTATATCACCGGGCCTGCGACGCGCGTCATGTCGCTCCGTGACGGCACCAAGAAAATGTCGAAGTCGGACCCCTCGGACCTGTCGCGCATCAACCTGACGGACGATGCCGACACCATCGCCAAGAAAATCCGCAAGGCCAAAACCGATGCCGAAGCGCTGCCCTCGGAGGCGGCGGGACTGAAGGGCAGGCCAGAGGCCGAGAACCTGGTGGGAATTTATGCCGCGCTGTCGGGTCAGTCGGTGGCGCTGGTCCTATCGCAATATGGCGGCGGGCAATTCTCGACTTTCAAGAACGCGCTGGCCGATCTGGCGGTGGAGAAACTGGGCTCCATCGGCGGCGAAACCAAACGGCTGCAGGCCGATCCTGCCTATGTGGACAGCGTGCTGAAGGACGGCTCGGCCAGGGCGCGGGCCATCGCCGGCCCGATCGTCCGCAAGGCCCGCGAGATTGTCGGCTTCGTGGTGTCGTAAGGAGTGTCAGGCGGGCGGCGAAAGCCGCCCGGTCTCCGCCGCCCTTTTCATGTTGGCAAGCCCCGCCTCGAAGTCCTTGCCGACCATCTTGTCCATGTTCATGAAGACATGCATCAGCTTCATGAAAAAGTTCAGCGGGCCGCTCATCTCCCAGGTGACATGCGTTCCACCGCCACGCGGCTCTAGCGTGAAGCCGGTGATGTTGTGGGCCTCGAAGGGCTTGAGAAAATCGAGCTTGATCTTGATGGCCGAGGGTGACGCCTCGAGGATTTCCATGCGACCCCGTCCGACTTTCTTGTTGCCCAGCCACTCATAGACGGCACCCTTGCCATGCGTGGCACCGCCCAATGTGCGCTTTAGATCGGGGTCGAGTTTCTCCCAGGGCGACCACTTGGGCCACTCGCGGAAATCATTGATCAGTGCAAGGATCGTTTCGGGCGGCGCCTTGATTTCGGTCTCGCGCCGCAGGCTGAAGCTATCGGGCCGCGTGGCGGCATAGGCCAGCACGGCGAGCAAGGCGATGACGATGATCCCCAGAATCCAATACAGCACGGTGTCCTCCTGAATGGCCAGCGGGCGCAAGGTTAGACCCAGCGCCCGCCCGGCGCAATTCAGTGCTCGTGGAGGCTCGCGAGGTGGGCATCGAGTTTCTCGAACGAGCCGGCCCAACCGGCGGTGGCGCTGGCATGATTGGCGGCGAAGACGTCCTGTTCCTCGGCCGTGGCATCATGCGGCGTCCAGGTCAGCGTGAATTTCGTCTTGTTGGCTTCAGTCTCCTCAAAGCTGAAGACCGTCAGCATTTCGAGCGGCCACTTGCCGCCGAAAAAGGGTGCCCGGGTTACCGCTCCGGCTTCATCCGAGAAGGAATTCAAGAAGACGATGCGCGACGGCGGCACGATCTCGCGGAAGGCGAAGCGGCCCCACATGATGCCGCCGTCGGGGCGTTTCATGCCATAGTGGTATGTGCCACCCACACGGAAATCCATCTTGCCATTGACGATCTCGATTCCCTTTGGCCCCCACCAATGCGCCATGTGCGCGGCATCGGTGAAGCAATTGAACACGAGGCCGCGCGGCGCATCGAAGACGCGGCTGATGGTGAATTCATGTTGCGGCATTTATTGCTCCTGCGGTTTTCCAGGCTGGGGTTTTGCCAATCATGATTTAGCGGCTTTCGAGTTCGGATTGTACGGCCACGCGCCGCCCAAGGCTCCCGAGAGAAAGGCATCCAGGCGCGACAGATTCTGCCAGCCACCTTCGATGGCGCCGAAGGCCACCATGTCCTCTCGGAATTTGGCGTCCTTCACGGTGAGCTGCAGCCGGACCCGCGTCCGTCCGCCTTCCGCTTCAAGGCTGATGACAGCCTTGAACATGTCCGGGTGCTGGGCGTTGCTGCCGTGGTCATAGGCGATGCGATGCGGTTCGGCGATCTCCGTATAGCTCACGTAGTTGGGATAGTCGGTGCCGTCCGGCCCGTGCATCGTATAGTCCCAGACGCCGCCCACCCTGAATTCGAGCTGGCGTGTCGTCGTCGTGAAGCCGTTGGGGCCCCACCAGATGGCAAGCCCCTTGGGGTCGCTGAACGCCCTGAAGACCACGCCGATGGGGGCATCGAGGAGGCGCGAGGAATGAATCTCGTGGGGCGAGACCTTCACCGCGTCGAGCAGGCTCTCGAGTTTGTCGAGGCTGGAGATCCAGCCTTCCCTCATGCCCGCCTTCGCGAAACTGTCGCGGAGCGCGATTGATGGGAAGCGGGTGGTGATAGTGACCCTGGTGCCTTGGCCCTCATCCTCGAAAGTGGTTGTGGTGAGCATCTCGATCTTGCGCTTGCCCTGGCCCTGGCGATCGGGATCGACCATGTCGTGCCACTCCACGGATTTTTCCGAGGTGTCGCCCTCCTGGACGATCCGTTGATCGGGAACGATTTCGCCGAATGTGCCGCTCATCGGATAGTCGGCGCCATCGCGGCCGCGCATCACGATCCGGTACTTGCCTCCAGCGCGGGCGTCGACCTCGCAGACCGGGCAGACGAAGGTTTTCGGCCCCCACCAGCGCGCCAGATAGGCGGGATTCATCCAGCATTTGTAGACCAAGCCGCGTGGTGCAGCGAAAACCCGCGTCAGGCGGAATTCCGGCGCGCCGCCGGGCAGAGCAACTTCACTTTGGCGATCCATCATCCTTCTCCTTCTGGATTTCCTTCAAATAGAGGTCGAGGCGGTCGAAACGTTCTTCCCAGAGCTCGCGGTACTGATCGACCCAGGAGGCCACCTCCTTCAAGGGCTCTGGCGCCAGCTTGCAGGGGCGCCACTGGGCTTCGCGGCCGCGCTCGATCAGGTGGGCGCGCTCCAGGACCTTCAGGTGTTTCGAGACGGCGGGAAGGCTCATGGCGAAGGGTTGCGCCAGTTCCGTGACCGACGTTTCCCCCCGCGACAGCCGGGCGAGGATGGCCCGCCTTGTCGGGTCGGCGAGCGCCGACAATGTCACGCTGAGGGCGTCGGGGTTCATTGATTAGCCAGTCGGTTAATTAACTGTTCGGTTTAATAATGCGGAAAGTGCATGCCGTCAAGCCATTTCCGAACTTTGAAATCATTCTAAACTGGCCTATATAAATCCCGACAAGAGGAATCGGACATGTTCATCCAGACCGAAGCGACGCCCAATCCCGCCACGCTCAAATTCCTGCCCGGCAAGCCCGTGCTGCCCGGCGGCACACGCGATTACCGCGATGCGGATTCTGCAGTGGAATCACCGCTGGCCCGGAAGCTGTTCGAGGTCAATGGCGTCTCAGGCGTCTTTCTCGGCCAGGACTTCATCACCGTCTCAAAGACGGGCGCCGAATGGCAGCACCTGAAGCCCGCCATCCTCGGCCTCATCATGGATCACTATCTTTCGGGCGCGCCCGTGCTGGTAAATGCCGAAGCCGAGCAAAGCGGTCTGGCGGACGAGGACTTCGACGAGGCGGATGGCGAAATCGTCCTGACGATCAAGCAATTGCTCGACACGCGGGTGAGGCCCGCCGTCGCCCAGGACGGCGGCGACATCACCTTCCACGGGTTCAAGCAGGGCGTGGTCTATCTCAACATGAAGGGCTCCTGCGCCGGCTGTCCCAGTTCAACGGCCACCTTGAAGCACGGCATCGAGAACCTGCTGCGCCACTTCGTGCCAGAGGTCAGCGAAGTGCGCGCCGTTTGACGGCGGGACGGCTGGCGGCCTATCACGCCGCTCGATGAGACTTCTTGCACTCGACACAGCCATGGCCGCCTGCTCCGTTGCGGTCAGCGGCGGAGGCGTGGTCATCGCCTCGGCATTCGAGCCGATGGAGCGCGGCCACGCGGAAGCACTTGCACCCATGGTTCAGCGGGTGATGGGCGAAGCGGGGCTGCGGTTCAGCGATCTTGAGAGGGTTGCCGTCACCACTGGCCCCGGCACCTTCACCGGCGTGCGCATCGGCCTTGCCATGGCGCGGGGACTGGGGTTGGCGCTGGGGATTCCGGTCTGCGGGATCGACAGCTTAAGCGCCATTGCGGAAAACGAATTGAACAGCGGTTCTCTCCTTGTCGCTGCCGATGCCCGCAAAGGTGAGGTCTATGCTGCTTTGCTGGAGAACGGCCAACTGATCCGTCCGCCGCAGGTCATTGCGATCAACGTGGCGGCTCACGGCGTTCCCGTGGGCACCATGGTGATGGGTACAGCGGCACAGGCCGTCATCGCTGCGAGCGGGCGGGACGACCTGGTTCTCTCAACAGCGGGTGATCTGCCAGATGCGGCAAACTTTGCAGCGCTTGCCGCGCGGCCTCCTGTTCCGCAAGGCATGCCGGTGCCGCTCTATCTCCGCGCGCCCGATGCCAAGCCGCAGGCAACACCGCTGCGCAAGGCAATGCCCGATATCATTGCGGCCTCTTTTGAATCTGCAGAGCTGCTGGCCGGCCTCCATGCCGAATGTTTCGATACGGCTTGGAGCGCGCATGCCTTCAGCGATCTTCTCAACATGCCGGGCGCCAGTTGCGCCATCGCCTTCGAACACAATGAAGCGCTCGGCTTCGTCCTGATGCGCCGCGCCGCCGACGAGTCCGAGATCATCACCATCGCCACCAGGCCTTCGGCCCAGCGGCGCGGCGTGGCCAAGGCCCTGCTTGATCATCAGTTCACGGAGCTTTCCGCGGCGGGCGTGTCCCTCGCCTTCATCGAGGTGGCGCAGTCCAATGCCGCGGCGCGGGCGCTCTATGTTTCGTTCGGGTTCATGGAAGCCGGAACGCGGCGTGATTACTATGAGCGCGGCCCCGGCCAGCGCGAGGATGCCATCGTCATGCGCAAGGACCTCAGCCCGTGAGCCGCATCCGGCCCGCGCTGATCCTCTTGGTCTTCGCCCTCTTCACCCTGCCGCTGATGCCGCTGCAGCAGCTCTTTTTGTGGTTGTGGCCGACCATGGCGCGGCGTTTTCCGATGCACTACCACCGCGTGGTCTGCCGCATCCTCGGAGTGCGCCTTAGGATCATCGGCACGCCGCCCGTCGAAGGCCCGGTCCTCATCGCCAGCAATCACGTGAGCTGGCTCGACATCGTGGTCTTGAGCGCCGTGGCGCCGCTGTCCTTCATCGCCAAGCGCGAGGTCAACCGCTGGCCCTTCTTCGGCAGCCTGGCGCGGCTGCAGCGCACTGTCTTCGTGCATCGCGACAAGCGCCACGAGACCGGCAATTCCCGCGACGAAATGCAGGAGCGCTTCAAAGCTTCCGACATCCTCGTGCTGTTTCCGGAAGGCACCTCGAGCGACGGCCACAGCGTGCTGCCTTTCAAGAGCGCCTTCTTCGGTGCCGCCGAATATGAGGGCGTGCTGGTGCAGCCGGTGTCACTGGCCTACAGCGGCCAGCGCAATCTGCCGATGAACCGGCGGCTCATGCCCTTCTATGCCTGGTACGGCCTCATGGACCTGGCGCCGCATCTCTGGGAGGCGCTGGCGATGGGCCCCATCGAGGTCACCGTGGTCTGCCATGCGCCCCTGTCGCTGTCGGGCGAAATGAACCGCAAGGCGCTGGCGCGGCATGCCGAGGCGCTGGTGCGGCGCGGTGTGACCCTGGCGCTTCACGATCCCGGCAAATTGAGCTAGACCCCCAGGATGACCACGTCTTCCAAGAAAGTCTTCGTCAAGACCTATGGCTGCCAGATGAATGTCTATGACAGCGAGCGCATGCGCGATGTGCTTGCGCCGCTGGGCTATGCCGAGACCTTGAGTCCGGAAGATGCCGACCTCGTCATCCTCAACACCTGCCACATCCGCGAGAAGGCGGTGGAGAAAGTCTATTCGGAACTGGGCAAGCTGCGCCAGATGAAGCGCAAACGCGCCGCACGGGGCGATGATATGATGATCGCGGTGGCGGGCTGCGTCGCCCAGGCCGAGGGCGCGGAAATCGTCAGGCGGGCGCCGGGCGTCGATCTGGTCTTCGGGCCGCAAACCTATCACCGTCTGCCGCAGCTTCTGGCGGCCAAGGCGCAAGGCTCGCGCGCCATCGTCGAAACCGAATTTCCGGCGGAAGACAAGTTTGAAGGGCTCGAACACCGAACGTCGCCCAACCGCGGTGTTGCTGCTTTCCTCACGGTGCAGGAAGGCTGCGACAAGTTCTGCACCTTCTGCGTGGTGCCCTATACGCGCGGCGCCGAGTTCTCGCGGCCGGTGGCGCAGGTGATGTCCGAGGCGCGGAAGCTGGCGGAACAGGGGGTGCGCGAGCTGACGCTGCTCGGACAGAACGTCAATGCCTATCATGGCCTCGATGCTTCGGGCGCGGACGTCCCGCTGGCCGCCCTCGCCGCCGAACTGTCATCGATCGATGGTATCGAACGCATCCGCTATATGACGAGCCACCCGCGCGACATGACCGACGATCTGATTGCCGCCCATGCGGAAAACGCCAAGCTGATGCCCTATCTGCATCTGCCGGTGCAGTCGGGCAGCGACGCCATCCTCAAGGCCATGAACCGCGGGCACACGGTTGCGCAATATCTCCGCCTCATCGAGAGGATTCGCGGCGCCCGCCCCGACATGGCGCTGTCGGGCGATTTCATCGTGGGCTTCCCGGGTGAGAGTGATGCCGATTTCCGCGCCACGCTGGATGTGGTGCGCGAAGCCGGATACGCCGGGGCCTATTCCTTCAAATACTCATCCCGCCCGGGAACGCCCGCCGCCATGTCGGAAGCCCAAATTCCGGAAACCGAAAAATCCGCCCGGCTGCAGGAGCTGCAGGCCCTGATCCATGCCCAGCAGACCGCGTTCAACGCCGCCCTGGTGGGGCAAACCTTAGCCGTGCTGATCGAAAAGCCGGGCCGTGACCCCGGCCAGCTGGTCGGCCGCTCGCCCTACTGTCAGGCGGTTCATGTCCAAGCCGACCGATCCCTGATAGGAAAGATTATCGATACCACCATAACAGGGGTTGGAACGAACAGCCTTTCGGGCCATTATGCGAATGCAGCTTAACGATTCTGGAGAGCAGATCCATTGAATCCGCCTGTCACCGCGGCACAGCTCGGGGCCATCAAGCCCGGCACCCGGCACGACGACTCCCACATCCTCACCCTTTCCTTCGATGACAACCGCCTGTTGTCGCAGCTCTGCGGCGAACATGACGAGTTCCTGGCCATCATCGAGCACCGATTGTCGGTCGACATCACGCCGCGCGGCAATAGGCTGGCGGTGCGTGGCAGCCCGGAGGATCGCAACGCGGCGCGCGATGTGCTGATGTCCCTCTACAATCGCGCCCGCCGGGGCCTCGATGTCACCAAGGGCGAGGTTGAGGGCGCCATCCGCATGCGCGAGGCCGCCGACGCGGACCTGCCCGCCGGCGCCGTCCGCACCCGGCGCAAGCTGGTGATGCCGCGCACCCCCAACCAGGGCATCTATGTGGAAGCCATCCGCAAGAACGAGCTGGTCTTCGGCATTGGCCCCGCCGGAACGGGAAAGACCTATCTGGCGGTCGCCTGTGCCGCGGAAGCCCTCATGAACGGCGAGGTCGACCGCATCGTGCTGTCGCGCCCCGCCGTCGAGGCGGGCGAGCGCTTGGGCTTTCTTCCCGGCGACATGAAGGAGAAGGTCGACCCCTATTTGCGGCCGCTCTACGACGCGCTCTACGACATGATGCCGGCCAGCCTCGTCACCAAGGGCATCGCCGAGAACCAGATCGAGATCGCGCCCCTCGCCTTCATGCGCGGGCGCACGCTGTCTTCCGCCTTCGTCATTCTCGACGAGGCACAGAACACCACGCCGCAGCAGATGAAAATGTTCCTAACGCGCCTGGGCGAAGGCAGCCGCATGGTGGTGACAGGCGATCCGACCCAGGTCGATCTGCCCAGCGGCGCCAGCTCCGGACTTGCCGAGGCCGTTTCGATCCTGAAAGGTGTGAGCAGTGTTGAAACGGTGGCCTTCCAGAATGCCGACATCGTGCGCCACGCCCTGGTCGGCCGCATCGTCGCGGCTTACGACAAAAAGGTAGCCAAGCCGAAAGCATGAGCGTTGCAATCGACGTCGAGGACCAGGCCTGGGATAGAGTTCCGGGCTTGGAACTATTGGCCAGGCGCGCGGTGGAAGTGGCTTTCGCTGGCGCCGGCTTCGATGCCACTGGCTCCGAAACGGCCATCCTCTTCACCGATGACGAAACGATTGCCACCCTCAATGCCGAGTGGCGCGGCAAGCCGTATCCCACCAATGTCCTGTCCTTCCCGGCGCCCGATGACCTGCCCGTGCCGGAAAGCGAATTGCGGCCCTTGGGCGATATCGTACTGGCCTCGGGCGTGATCGCGCGCGAGGCCGAGGCCCAAGGCAAGCCGTTGCCCGATCACGTGGCCCATCTTATTATCCACGGCGTGCTGCATCTTCTGGGCTATGACCACGAGGACGAGGCGGAGGCCTCCGCAATGGAGGGGCTCGAAACCTCCATCCTGAAAGGACTGGGCATTTCCGATCCCTATGAGCGACAGTGACACAAGCGGCGGCGGGCCGCTGACCGAGACGCGGAAAGACACCTTCTGGCGCAGGATCAAGAGCCGCTTCGGGCGGGGCCGCGAAAAGGGCCTGCGCGAGAGTCTCGAGGGTGCACTCGAAATCCACGAGGCCCAGAACCCCGGCGAGACGGTGCGCGACGAGGCCAAGTCGATGATGCTCAACATCATCGAGTTCTCGGGGCTTCGCGTCGACGACGTGATGGTGCCGCGCGTCGATATCGTGGCGGTGGACGAGACCGCGACGATGCGCGAGTTGCTGGAGAAATTCATCGGCGCCAATCACTCGCGACTTCCCGTTTTCCGCGAGACGCTGGACGGCGTCACCGGCATGATTCACGTCAAGGACTTCATGCGCTGGATGGCGGCGCGCGGTGCGAAGAAGCCCAAGGCCAAGGCGGGCAAGCCAGCGCTTCTTGGCCTCACGATCGCCGCGTCCGAATTGTCGACCAGCGTCAAGCAGGCGGGCATCAACCGCCCGGTTCTGTTCGTGCCGCCCTCCATGCCCGCCACCGACCTCCTGGTGCGCATGCAGGCCAGCCACACCCATCTCGCCATCGTCATCGACGAATACGGCGGCCGCGAGGGGCTGGTGTCGATCGAGGATCTGGTCGAGGTCATCGTCGGCGATATCTCGGACGAGCACGACACCGACGAAGACCTGGAAATCAAGCCCATCGAGGACAAGATCTACAGCGCCGACGGCCGCGTGGATATTTCCCAGCTCGAAGAATTGCTGAAGGTCGACCTGCTCCCCGACGAGGAAGAGGAAGAAGCCGATACCCTCGCCGGCCTGGTCTTCAAGATCGCCGGAAGAGTGCCGACAAGGGGCGAAATCATCCGCCACGCCAGCGGCATTGAGTTCGAAATATTGGAGTCCGATCCGCGCCGCGTGAAACGGGTGAGGATCAATGCGCGGAACGTGAGCGAAGGCGTGGAGGAGACCGAGGTGGATGATGGGACGGGGTAAGTGGGCGCCTCACGATTCAGTCAGTACGGCAGAACCTCAAGACCGTCATTACGGCGAAAACCGGAATCCAGCTTGTGTTGTTGCAACACAAGGGCCTAGAAACTAAATGCACTGGCACCACAATCACCGTCATGGATGCGATGGCACATCAGTGCCGCTAGCGGGCGCCGTCGGCCACATCACCGCAATTCGTGATTCCGGAGGCGAGGTGGCAAGAGTGGCGAGCTAGGCACTCCAGCAAACGCATCATTCGAATTTAGCCGGCGACGAGAACTTCCGATTGGCATCCACCACGAAGATGGCCAACTCCTCGAGATCGCCTGTGCCGGCGTTAAACACTTCCATCGGCGTGTCGGCCCCGTGTCCAACCATGGCCGTGCCGGCTTCAGCATAGGCCAAGCCGTGGGGCGTCTTCTGGCCGACCTTGCCAGACAGTACATAAAACACCTCAGGCCCCGGATGTGTATGGATCGCCGACTTGGCGCCGGCCGCTCCACCGGCGCGGTTGACGCGGAGCAGATACTCGCTGGCGCTGATCGGCGGGAGGGGTCCGATTTCGACGACCTTGGTTCCGCCGGGAGTGGCGCCATCCTTCGGTGCGAGCGTGAACAGCCAGACCTTGCCTGCGACCTCCGCGGCAAGTGAGGTCGGGCCTGCGGCGCCCAGGGCTTGTGCCAGCGTCGGGAAATTCTCCAGCCGCCAGTACAAGGGCCCCGCCGGCAGCTCAGTTACTTTCTTCTCGACCACGGGCTCGACAAAGAATTTGACATCTGCAGGCATCGTGGGCGACGTCAACAGCCCGAAAGCACACAGTGATAACATAAGCATTCGATAGGCGCGCCGAAGCACAGTCATTTCACGCACTCCTTCTGATGAATGAACACGTCCGCCAACAGGATTCCACGCTCATCAGTCCAGCTGCCGCCAGCCCCGATCATGAAATGACTGTCGAGGTTGTGATACTCTCACCACGTGGGCGGTGTCCATGAGAAACGCATTCGGCCGATCGCGACCGCCTGCTCCGTGGGGGTTACGGTGGTTTCGGTGATGTGGTGGACGGCGCCCGCATACGGCATCCGATGTGCCAAAGTGGGTCTGTTGAAAGAACCAACGGGAGTACCATCCACCATGAAGACGAATACCGGAATTTCGATGCTTGGCCTAGACATCCGAGAATTACAGTGACGTGCTGGGAATAACGGTGACAGAATAACGGTGACAGTGCATTTAACTATCTGTCATGCGATTGCAGTGAGAATGCATCCTGCCTCGCCGACTTGAATTTTGAAACCGGCAGCGATGATGGCGCACATTAGCTACCGAAAAATTGCCAATTCAGCTTTGCCTTTGAGCCAAATAACATTGCAGGAGGCAACCGCGCCCTCACTCAGGTGCCGGCTCGTAACCAGGACCCACCACCAATGGCTTGCCGGGCAGTTTCGATTGGTCGGCGTCGGTCTTGAAGCTGTGCGTCAGGCGGCCCAGTTCTTGGCCGGTGGCGCTGTCGAGCACCAGGAGGGTTGCCACATAGGGGTGGCCGGGAACGATGCCTTCGAGGTCGCCGGTCTGGAACTTGTATTGCAGGCGGCCCGGGACGGCGGGCTCCTCCTGTGTCTCGGTCCTGCCGCCCGGCACCTCGAAGACGACCTTGAGCCGCGCCCCCTCGGGCAGGGGCTTTGCCTGGCGGACGACGAAACCATAGAAGTGGTTAGCGGTGCGGTAGTTGAAGACGAAACCGCCGCCGGCGAATTCGAGATAGGGGCGCGCCGGGTCATCGCCGCAGGCCCACAGCAACGGCGCCAGCAACAGCAGGACGAGGCGGCGGTGGTCAAACGGGCTGGCGCGCATTGGCATGGCCGAGCAGTCCTTCTGGTTTGAGGATCAGCACCATGATGATGATAGCGAAAACCACCACGTCACGGTAGGCCGTCGGGAACAGTGCTGTCCACATCACCTCGATGCCGGCCAGCAACAGCGCGCCGGCCAGGGCGCCCCGCAGACTGCCGAAGCCGCCGATGATTGCCGCGAACATGGCCTTGAAGCCCAGCACCAGGCCCATGGCAAAATTGACGCCGCCATAGGTGACGGCGATGATCCCCCCGGCCAATCCGGCGAAACCCGAGGCGGCGATGAAGGTCCAGCGCAGCACCGCCACCGTGTCGACGCCCGAGAGGGCGGCGAGCCGCGCGTTATCGGAGACGGCGCGCCACAACCGCCCCGCCGTTGAGTGGCGCATCGCCACGTGCAGGAGCGCGAGCGATCCCCAGGCCGCCGCGGCGGCACACATCTGGGTAAAACCCAGCTGCACCGGGAAAGCGCCGTCGAGAACCGGTAGGCCGGTGCCGAACAGCGGCGGCAGCCATTGGTCGCGGGCGGCGGAATTGATGCGCAGGAGTTCTTGCAGCACGATTGAAACGCCGATCGAGGCGATCATCACCGCTTGGCCCGTGGATTTGACCAACGGGCCGAAGACCGCGGCATGGGTAAGTCTCCCGAGTGCTGCCGAGGCCAGCATCGCCACGCCGATTGCGGGGAACAGCACGGCGGCGCCGGAAGAGCCCTGCAGGAAACCCCAGATCGCCACCGACACGGCAGCAAAGGCGCCGAATGTCGCGACATCGCCGAACGACAGGATGATGCGGTTGGTGATGCCCTGCAGCAACGCATAGGCGGTGGCTAGAACGCCATAAAGGGTAGCGAGGAACAGGGTGTTCAGCGACTGCTGCAGCCAGTAGCCGGCATTGCTGCTGATGTCGTGCAAAAGCGCTGGCCTCTCCCGCCCGTTGGCGGCGGCGACTTGGTTGTCCGGGTTAGTGCGGCATCCAATCACGCTTGGCACGGCGATGCAATATTAGCCTGGGGTGTTGGCCCGCGCGGCCGTCCTTTGCCATGGCCAAACACCAGGAGGCGCGCTGATTTCGTGGAAAGATTCATCACGTCGGCAGTCAGAATTCTTCACGAGGAACATGAGGCTTTCGCCGCTGCGATTGGGCAGGAGGTGTCGGCATGATGAGCGACCGCGAAATCGAGCGACTGATCGCCGAACTGGAAAAAGACCGTTTCGTTTGCCATCACTGCAAACGGGATTTAGTTGTCCAATACGACATCATGAGCACAGACGAAGACG